>JALYUA010000275.1 GCA_030854005.1 Acidobacteriota bacterium | reverse complement strand
CCTTGCGCGGCGCGGCCGGCCGGCCTCGTTTCGAGGTCATCCCATGCGTCTCAAGGTTTCGTCGAGAAGAACGGGAACAATACTCTCTTCGTTCTCTTCGTCCGCTGCCCGTTCTGCTCCCTCTGCTCCCTTCTGCTCCCTCTCCCCGCGCGCCGGGGGAGAGGGCCGGGGTGAGGGGCGGTCCTTATCTGGAAGGCGACGCCGAGAACAGGGCTCGCTTACGGCGTCCCGGCTGGGAGAACGTTCGGCGGAGGGGGAGTCCCGAGCATCGCCCCCGCGTTAGAATGATGTCTCCGAAACGGACAGGAGAAACGAAACCATGTCGCTTCTGGTCAAGTTCAACTTGATCCTGGTCCTGTGTGTCGGGATCGCGCTCGTGCCGGCGCACCTCATCACCCAGAACCTCCTCCAGAAGAATGCCCGCACCCAGGTGATCCAGCACGCGCGGCTGATGATGCAGACCGCTCTGGCGACGCGCGGCTACACCAACAAGCAGATCAAGCCGCTGCTCGCCGGCCGGCTGACCGAGGAATTCCTGCCGCAGACGATCCCCGCGTACTCGGCGACGGAGATCTTCAACACGCTGAGGGAAACGCACCCCGAGTACATGTACAAGGAAGCGACGCTGAACCCGACCAACCCGCGCGACCGGACGGTCGACTGGGAGGCCGACGTCGTGAACGCGTTTCGTGGAGACACGAAGCTCCACGAGATCATCGGCGAGCGTGACGCCCCTCTCGGCCGCGCGCTGTACCTCGCCCGGCCGATCACGATCACCGATCCCGGCTGCCTCTCCTGCCACACGTCGCCCGAGATGACGCCCGCGTCCGTCGTGAAGAGATACGGCACCGCCGGCGGGTACGGCTGGAGGCTGCAGGAGACCATCGGGGCTCAGATCGTGTCCGTGCCCATGGCCGTGCCACTCGCCATGGCGCAGCAGGCGCACCGCGCCATGCTGGCCACGCTCGTGGGAATCTTCGCGTTCATCCTCGTGCTCTCGAATCTGCTGCTGTGGTTCTCGATCCTTCGTCCCATCCGCCGGCTCTCCCAGATGGCGGACGCCGTCTCGATGGGAGACCTCGAAGCGCCGGAGGTCCGGCTCGGGAGCCAGGACGAGGTCGGCGTGCTCGCGGGCTCCTTCAACCGGATGCGGATCAGCCTCGTGAAGGCCCTCAAGCTGCTCGAAGAGGAGTAGCGGGGGTGCCAGGGGCCTGTCCTCTTCTTCCGCCTGTCGGGATGCCTTTCCGCAAGGCGAATCCCGGGAGCGCCCGGCTTTGACCGAAGTAAGCCTTGCGGGGCGGCGCTTCGGCGCCTACGAGGTCCTCGAAGAGCTCGGCTCCGGAGGGATGGGAAAGGTCTACCGCGCGAAGAACGTGACGCTCGAGCGGATCGTCGCGTTGAAGACCCTCGCGCCGCAGCTTGCGGCGGACAAGGACTTCGTGCATCGGTTCCTGAAGGAGGCGCGCGTCGTCGCGCGTCTGAACCACCCGAACATCGTCCAGATCTACGACTTCGGGTGTGTCGACGGCATTCACTACCTCGCGATGGAGTACGTGGACGGCCAGTCGCTCCGCACCCACATGAAGGGCGGGCGTTTCAGCGAGAAAGACGCCGTCATCGTCATCCGCCAGGCCGTCAGAGCCCTCGCCGTGGCGCACGCGGCCGGGATCGTCCATCGCGACATCAAGCCGGACAACCTGATGTTCACCAGCCGCGCCGAGTTGAAGCTCGTGGACCTCGGCATCGCGAAGCGGGTGGGAGAGGATCAGAGCCTGACCCTGACGGGAGAAGCCGTCGGGACACCCCAGTACATCTCGCCGGAACAAATTCGCGGCTTGAAGGACATCGACGCGCGGGCCGACATCTACTCGCTCGGGGCGACCTTCTATCACCTGGTCACCGGCCACGCCCCGTACAAGGGGACGTCCGGCGCGCTCGTCATGTCGATGCACCTGACTCATCCGTTGCCGGATCCGCGGCAGTACGAGCCGGTGCTTTCGGAAGGGGTCTGCCGCGTGTTGCGCAAGATGATGGCCAAGGAGCGCGATGAGCGCTATCCGAACGTCGACGCGGTCGACCGGGACCTGTACCGGCTGCAGATCGGCGAAATGCCGGAGGCCGACGAGCCGCGCATCACCGGCATCGCGACGATGATCGAGACGGACCGGGTCGGATCCCCGTCGGGCCCTCGGAGTCCTTCGCCGCCGCCCCGCGGCGCGCAGACTCCCGCGCCGCCCACCGGCTCCCGAGCCTGGTCGGTCCCGTTTCCCGAGGCCCGGCACGAAACGTCCGTCACCCCTGCGGATGCGCCGCCGGCGGCCGCTCCGCCGACTCCTCCGCCCGTCCCGACGGCCGCTCCGGCTTTCCGGGAAGAGGATCTCCACTTCGTCGCGATGGAGCTCGCCCGGCACATCGGGCCGCTCGCGCGCGTGCTCGTCAAGAAGGCCGCGAAAACGGCTCCCAACTTAGTCGCGCTCGGGTCCGCGCTCTCGGAGAACATCCCGGACGAGAAGGGCCGCACCGCCTTCCGCAACGCGATCCGCGCGCGCGCGAAATAACCGTCAGGCCCGCGCGCCGGCCCGGAACACGAGGAGCTCCCGGCTGATCGTGACCTCGAGGTCCCCGATCCCGGCCGCCTTCCCGGCCTCGCGGAGGCGGCCGCCGCGATACGTCGCCGTCAGCAGATCCCGCGTCTGGGCGGCGGACAGCCTGGCCGTCGACCGCACCGTCCTGCGGGAGAGCAGCTCGAGATCCGGCGCCAGCTCGTTTACCGCGGAGGCGGCGCGGTCCCGTTCGGTCGCCTGCCCGAGGAGAGCCTCTCGCAGCTCCTCGAGGTCGTCCGGTCCCGGCACCGCGACGAGGACGCGGCCGGAAGGGCGAAGGACTCTCCGCATCTCCGGACCGTTCCGTCGCGCCGTGACCGAGAGCACGAGATCGAAGGAACCGTCGCTCCAGGGAAGGCCGCGATCCGCGTTGCCTACGATCCACGCGGCTTCGGGATACCGCTTCGCCGCGAGCTCGATCGCAGGAGTCGAGATGTCGATCCCGTGCGCATCGAGCGCGCGCGCGCGGGCGAGCGAGCCCAGCAGGAATCCTTCCCCGCAGCCGACGTCCAGGACCGCGCGTCGCCCGCCATTCTCGGAGGGAGGCAGAGAGTCGTATTCGCGGAGGACCTCGTCGCGAATCCCGTCTTCGAGCCCGGCATCCGCGAGCCGCCGGCGCGCCGCCGCGGCCTCCTTCGAGTCGCCGGGGTGCTTCGACCGGCGATCCTGGGGCTGGAGGAGGTTCAGATAACCGCTGCGCGCCTGGTCGAACGCATGCCCGCGCGCGCAGGACCACGCGGCCTTCGAGCGCGCCAGCGGCGCCTGACAGCCTCGCACGGGACAGAGGAGGGAGTTATCAGTCGTCAGTTTTCAGTTTTTTGAAAGTCCGCTAGCGGCCGAGAAGAAGAAGGAGCGCAGGCACCACGATTCCCGCCAGGAGGCAGAGAGTGACCGCGAGAGGCTGCGCCGTGAAACGGTAGGCCATCACTATCCCGAGAACCGTCGTCGACAGGAGCGCAAGGCTCGCCAGGAAAACGAATGCCTTGATCCCGCCTCTCGCCGGCCTGTTCTTGGCGAGGGTCTGGTCCCGGTGGATCTCGGAGACCACCCGGATGACGGCGGGAGGCGTGTAACTGCCATCCTTCTTCGCGTCGTTCCAGCGATAAACCTGCCACGCACCGCTCGCGGTGAAGGTCAGCAGCACGGGCGCGAAGAGGGCGCCGAGATAGAGGTGCAGCCGGCGAAGCGTGCGAGGGTTGATCATCGGATCCTTTCGAAAACCGTTTACGATTTCGGCCTGTCCCACCACTTCGAGAGCCGCGCGGAAGGCTCGGAGGGAACCCCCGATCCGGCGTCGGAGTAGTGCGACGTGTCGTTGAAGAGGGTGAGCCGGGCGCGGGTGGGATCGCGGAAGTCCAGGATCGTCAGGGACGCGGGGCTCTGATCGAGCCGGTCGCGGTACGTTCGTGCGTCGAAGCCGAGAAGGGAGCTGACGAGGAGGCGGATCGTCGCCTTGTGGGACGCGATGACGACGTGCTCGTCCGCGTGCGCGGAGACGATCTCGAGCAGGGCCGGAAGCGCGCGCGCCGTCACGCCGAGTCCGCTCTCCCCGCCTTCCGGCGCGAAGGAGAACGGGTCGGTCTCCCATCGCGCGTATTCCTCGGGATAGAGCCGCTCGACCTCCGCCCGCGTCTTCTCCTCCCACCGGCCGTGGTTGATTTCCTTGAGGCCCTCGCGAGCGATCGGCTCCCGGCCATGAGGCGCCGCGAGGATCCGGGCAGTCTCCATCGTGCGACCCATCGGGCTGGCGTAAAAGGCGGCGATCGGGTCGGGCGCCAGCCGCGCGGCGAGACTCTCGACCTGCGCCCGCCCGAGATCCGACAGCGGCACATCCGTCGCCCCGGCAAATCTGTCTTCGGCGGAAAGCGTGGTGGCCCCGTGGCGGACCAGGTACACGCGGGTCGTCATGGCCGCGTCATCCTTTCACCTTCCACCCTCTTTTCGAAACGATCTCGCGGATCCGTTCGCGCTGATCGCCCTGCAGCTCGACCCAGCCCTGGCCCGCGGTGCCGCCGGTTCCGCACGCCTTCTTCCATTCCTTCGCGAGGCCGGCCAGAAGATCCGCGTTGTCGGGGAGCCCGTCGATGACGGTGACGCTCTTTCCCGATGCGCGCTTCTCGACGCGGAGCTTCGCCGTGACCACGGCAGGGACGGCCTCGCGGCCCCGGGCGAGCGTCGACGAGCAGCGGCAGTCGATCTCCGGCCAGCCGCACTCGGGGCAGCGCCGGCCCATCCCGCTCGAGAAGACGATCCGATCTTTCAAGATGAGTACTCAGTCATCAGTTTTGAGTTGTCAATCTTGACTCGTGATCCTGCCGAAATGAGAACTCATAACTGAAAGCTGATAACTGATTACTGTTTCATCAGCCTTCTCTCGAGGAATTCATCCGCGGCTTTGTAGGCGCGAAGCCAGTTCTCGTGACGGAGGAAGTCGTGCACCTCGTCGGGAAAGACGAGCTGTTCGACTTCGACCTTGCGCGCGCGGAGCGCTTCCGCGAGATTCACGGACTCGCCGAACGGGACGTTGCGGTCGTCGTCGCCATGGATCAACAGGACCGGGGAGCGCCAGGTTCCGACGAAGGCGAGCGGCGACGAATCGAATGCCAGCCGGGCCGCCGCGGCGTTCTTCTCGGGGTCGTAAGCCGGCTCGAAGTTGCGGATGACCAGGTTCCAGTCGTGAACGCCGTGAAAATCGACGCCCGCGGCGAAGAGGTCCGACGCGCGCGAGAGGCCAAGCGCGGTCAGGTACCCGCCGTAGGAGCCGCCCCAGAGGCCGATCGCCGAGGGTTCGACGTCGGGCCGCGCGCGCAGGTAGAGGCCTGCGCCTGTCACATCGCGGTACTCGCTTCCGCCGGTGGCGCCGTACTCGAGCGCTTCCCGGAACTCCATTCCGTAACCGATGCCGCTTCGATAGTTGACCGACAGAACGACGAAGCCGCGGCTGGCCAGGAACTGGTTGAACGCGTACGCGTTGCGGTAGTAGTAGTTGTAGTGCCACCCGAGAAGCATCTGGCGGCGCGAACCGCCGTGGAAGAAGATCGCCGCGGGCCGGCGCCCGCGGGAGCCGCCGGGCGGGAGGAAGAGCTGCCCGTGGATCTTCATCCCGTCCGCCGCCGGAAAAACGACCGCCTCGGGGACGACGAGAGACGTCTCGGGGAAATCGGCCGGGATCGCGTCGGACGCGAGGTCTCTCGCGCCGGCGCCTTCCCGCCAGATCGCGGGGCGCGGCGGCTTGCGCGCGTCCGAGCGCAGGAACGCGACGGCGCGTCCATCCGACGTCCCGACGGGGGCCCACTCAATCTCCTGCCCCCTCGTCAAGGCCGCCGGAGGACCTCCCGACGCGGCGACTCTCCAAAGGTGGCGGCGGTCGACGTCGTCCTGGTTCGAGTTGAAGAGCACGGAGCGGCGGTCGGGAGACAGAGCGACGTACTCGACTTCGAAATCGCCGGGCGTCAGCAAGACAGGAGCCCCGCCGGACGCGGGGACCGCGTAGAGATGCGTCCATCCGTCGCGCTCCCACGGGAACACCAGCCGGTCGGGCGCCGCCCACAGAATCTGTTCCGAGGCGACCACCCCGCGAAAGACGCTGCCCCGCCCGTCCGCGGCGCGAAAGGCCTCGCGGCCGGCTCCGGATGAAACATCGACGACGCGGATCGACCAGGGCGCCGCTTCGCGGTGAGGTCGGAACGCCTGGAGCGCGCGGGAGGAGGGCACGCGGAGGAAGGCGACTCGGGAGCCGTCCGGCGACCACACCGGGTTCTGGTCCCGGTCCACGCTCGGGTCGAGGTAGCGGATCGTGCGGGCGGCCATGTCGAAGACGCCGACGAACGAGTGATCGCCGCGCCGGCTCACGAAAACGAGACGCGCGCCGTCCGGCGACCATCGGAGGCTCGATGCATCTCCACGCGCCTTGAAGAGCGGGGCAGGCTTTTCCGCTCCGGCCAGGGGGATGGAGAAGACCTGCCCTTTGGAGACGAAGGCGACGCGGCCGTCCCGCGGGGACACCTCGGGGAAGTGGCCCTCGGCGAGCTTTCGCGGCGCTCCGCCGGACGTCTCGACCGCGTAGACCGCCTGTTCGGCGCCGTCCGGCGAAAGCGCGGGGTTGGGGATGTCGCCGTTCCGGTTCGCGTCCCCGCCGCGCACGTACACGATCGCTTTGCCGTCGGGCGAGAAGGCGAGGTCGGAAATCTCCTGACCGTCGTCGTCGCGGTAGGCGGTGACGCTGCGGCCGCGATATTCGGGCGGCTGGGCCACCCAGACGTTTCGCGCGCCGCGCGCGTCGAAGACCCACGCGACGGCGCCCCCCGCAGGCGCGGCGACGAGCTCGGAGGGAAACGGCGCGCTCATCACCTGCTCGAGCGTGAAAGGCGCGGCCGAGGCGGGCAAGGACAGGAGCGAGAACAGGGCGAAGCCGGAGAATTTGCGAAAAGAAGTGCGCATGGAGGGGAAGTCTAAGCCGGGTGGAGACGGTTCGCGTTGAGCGTTCAGCGTCGAGCGTTCAGACCCCCGAATTCAGCGCCTCCAGGAGAGCGCTGCCGTAGGCGTCCAGTTTCGCGGGCCCGATCCCGGAGATCTGGCCGAGCGCCGACAGCGTCTGAGGCCGCGCGGTCGCGATGGCGA
>JALYUA010000267.1 GCA_030854005.1 Acidobacteriota bacterium | reverse complement strand
GCGGTACACGGGCCTGGCGCCGACGCGGACCCCGCGCTCGACTCCCGCGCAGTCGCGCGTCGCGGCCGCCCCGCCCCCCGAGCCTCCGGCGGAGCCCCGCGGCTCGGGCGACTCGGAGTCCCTCTCCTCGGGAGGAGCAGTGGACAACACGTATCGCACGCGTCGCTTCGCGAAGTTCGGCGTGAGTCCCGATCAGGCGCGGATGTACGTCGACGGCCGATACGTGGGCATCGCCGACGACTGGGACGACCGGGGCGGCGGCCGCAAGCTCGAGTTCACCCGGTCCGGGCGGCATCGCGTGAAGTTCGAGCTTCCCGGGTACCGCGACCTGAACATCGCGATCGTCGTCTCACCGGACGCCGGCGACGACACCGCGGACGTCGGTGACGAGCTGAAACGGGAGTCCCGGCAGCCATTCACGAAGCTCTCCTCGCTCTCGGACCGCACGGTCGGGCCCGTCGTCTTCCGGGTGGACCCGCCGGACGCCACGATCACCGAAGGAGGCCGCACGCTCGGCCCGGCCTCGTCCTTCGGACCCGATTCGCCCTTGAGACTTCACGGCCCGATGGTGCACGACCTTCAAATCTCCGCGCCCGGAAGAAAGTCGAAGACGGTCCGGATCCTCGTGTCGGGCAACGCCGAGAACGACAAGGCGGAGGTGAAAGTGGAGCTGAAGAAAGAGTAGCTGTCACTCTCAGCTCTCAGCCGTCAGCCCACGGACGGCGCGAATTCCCGCGCCGTCTTGCCTCCGCGATCAGAGAAACGAACCCAGGCAACAGCGAAACTTCGAGTTCTGGCTGAGAGCTGAAAGCTGATGAACTGATAGCTCTTATCCCGGCCCCGCCATGATCCTCCACCGCGCCAGACGCTCCGCCGTCTCGACGCAGCGGCGGGCCGCGAAGCGGCACAGCAGCGCGGAGAGATCCGCGCATCCTTCCGGGTCCGACCTCTCGAGCCCGTCGAACCGGTCGCGCCGCAACTCCAGGAGGACCGCTTCCTCGTGGGCGCGCGCGTCGGCGGACCGGCCCGACGACGCGGGATCCAGGACCGCCATCTCGCCGAAGATCTCGCCCGGCCCGAGGATGGCGAGCGCTTCCTCGCCGCCGGCGATGTGGCGCGAGATCCGGACGCGCCCGCGCGCCACCGCATAGAGCGCCTCGCCCGGATCGCCTTCACGGAAGAGGACCGCTCCGGCTGGATATCGCCGCTCCTCGGCGAACGCGGCGAAGAGATAACGGTCCGATTCGGAGAGGCCGCCGCTGCCCAGAAACTTCGACCGCTCCTCCGCCGAGAGCGATGCCGCTTCTCCGCGGGAGGGGCCCGGCGAGGCCGGGGCGGCGGCGCCGGCGGGGAAGAAGTCCTGGAAGAACGCGTTCAACGCGGCGAGCCGTCGCGCGAGACGGACGCGAAGATGACGGAGCCACGGAGCCCGTCGGGGCGACTCGAAGAGAAACTCGGGCGTGAAACCGAGCAGGGTGGCGCCGCCCGCGGTGCGCGCGTCGGCGGTGCGGGGAAGGGCGGCGAACGCTTCCTCCCCGATGAAGTCGGAGGGGTCGGCGTCTCCCATCCGCTGGGGCCCGACCGGAGTCTCGCGCACGAGCTGAACCGAGCCGGCCAGGATGAGGAACACTTCCGAGGAGGAGTCGCCCGTCCGGAAGATCACGCCTCCGGGAGGAATCCGGCGCAGCTCTCCGCCCCCCGCCGCGTCGAGCAGGGCGTGGTCGTCGATCCCCGAGAGCCCGGGCATCCGGGAGAGTCTCTGCGCCCGGTCGAGGAGCCCTTCCGCCTTTCCGCCCCGCGCGACCAAGGCGCGCACGAGCGCGGGAGCCCTATCCGGAAAGGCGAGTCCTGGGGACCGGCTCTGCGCCAGCGCCTCGAGCCTCCGCCGCGCGGCCGAAGCCTCCTCGCTCCATCCGCCGATCTCCGTTGGCGCGAGGGCTCGCGCCGCGCGAAGGAAACGGCCGTCCGCGGCGTCCGGGAGACCGTCCGGCCGCAGGAGCGACGCCTCGAGCAGGTCTTCGACGGCGCTCTTGAATTTCCGCTCGATGAAAGAGAGACGGCCTCGAGCCGACGCGCTGCGGGGATCGAACGGATCGCGCTCGCGCGCGGCATCGAGCAGTCCTCGCGCCTCCGAAAAATCGTGGCGATCGAGGGCCAGCGTCGCCGAGAGCACCGGGTCGTTGCCGTCGCCCGCGAAAGGGCGCGCCGCGTCCGTTGCGCCCGACGCGATCAGGACGCGGGCGAGAGACGCGGAGGAGGCAGCCCGGCCGTCGAGGTCGAGCCGGACCGCGAGCCGATAGAGCATCTCCGCCTCGGCGAGGAGGCCGGCGCCCTCGCAGCGCCGCGCGGCGTCCCGCGCTTTTTCGGAGGCGTCGTCGGTCATGGGGGTTCAGGGCAAGGGCGTGATCCGGGCCGGGCGAAGGGCGAAGGGCGAAGGGCGAAGGGCGCGGAGGGCCAGGAGACGGCTCCGCGAGCGGAGAGCGGCCGAAGAAAAATCAATGGCGCGTCCAAGAGATGGTTGGATTGTATTGAATTGCCTGGCCCCTCGCCGTTCGGCTTTCGCCCTTCGCCGTTCCCCGTCGAGAACCAATGTGCTAATTTCCGCTCCTCATGTCCGCGCCCGCAGAGGCCGCCGCTCTGAAGCGCACGCCGCTTTTCTCTCTGCATCGGGAGCTCGGCGCGAAGCTCATCGACTTCGGCGGATGGGAAATGCCCGTTCAGTACTCCGGGATCCTGGAAGAGCACCGCGCGGTGCGGGAGCGGGCCGGGCTCTTCGACGTGTCTCACATGGGCGAGCTCGAAGTCCGGGGACCGGGCGCGATCGCCGCCCTCCAGCGCCTGACTCCGAACGACGTTTCCCGCCTCGCGGACGGGCGCTGTCACTACTCCGCGTTTCTGACGGATCAGGGGACGTTCGTCGACGACCTGCTCGTTTATCGCCGGAGCGCCGACGATTTCCTGCTCGTCGTCAACGCGTCGAATCGGCCGAAAGACTTCGCCTGGGCGCGCTCGCGTATCGGCGGGGCGGCGGAGGTCGCCGACGTCAGCGACGCGTGGGCGCTTCTGGCGCTTCAGGGCCCCTTCGCGGGATCGATCCTCGCGCGCGCCGCGGGAGAAGACCCGACCGATCTCGCCTACTACGGTTTTCGCACGATGAAGGTCGAAGGCTTTCCCGCTCTGGTGTCGCGCACCGGCTACACGGGCGAAGACGGCTTCGAGCTGTACCTTGCGCCCGATGCGGCGCAACCGGTGATGCGCGCGCTCCTGGAGCTCGGGCGGCCCGACGGACTCCTGCCCTGCGGACTCGGCGCCCGTGACACCCTGCGTCTCGAGGCGAAGATGGCGCTCTACGGAAACGACATCGACGACACGGTGACGCCCTGGGAGGCGGACCTCGGCTGGATCGTGAAGATGGAAAAGGGAGACTTCATCGGGAGAGACGCGCTCGCTCAGCAGAAAACCTCGGGCGTCTCGCGGAAGCTCGCGGGATTCGAGATGGTCGACCGGGGGATCGCCCGGCACGGGTACCCGGCCGTAGCGCCGCACGGCCCGGGGATCGTCACGTCGGGCACCCATTCGCCGACTCTCAAGAAGCCGATCGGGCTCGCCCTTCTTCCCCTGGCCGATACCGCCGTCGGTACCGAGTTCGAAGCCGATATCCGGGGGCGGGCCGCCAGAGCGCGGGTGGCTCCGACCCCGTTCTACAAGCGCAAGAAGGAGGCCCCGTGAATCCGGACGAACTTCACTACACGCAGAGCCACGAGTGGGTCCGGATCGACGGCGACATCGGAACCATCGGAATCACCGAGCACGCGCAGAAAGAGCTCGGTGAGATCGTGTACCTGGAGCTTCCCGAGGTCGGGCACGTCTATAACGCCGACGAGGAGTTCGGCACCGTCGAGTCCGTGAAGGCGGTGTCCGAGCTCTTCATCCCGATCTCCGGCGAGATCGTGGAGATCAATCGATCGGCCGTGGCGGAGCCGGGAATCGTCAACGACGACCCGTTCGGAGACGGCTGGCTGATCAAGATGAAGGTGACGACGGACGACGAAGTGCGCAAGCTGATGACGGCGGAGCAGTACGCGGAGTACGTCCAGGCGGAAGAAAAAGAGAAGTGAAATTTCTTCCCACGTCGGACGCCGACCGGGAGGCCATGCTCGCCTCGATCGGCGTTTCGTCCATCGACGACCTGTTCGCCTCGATTCCCGCGTCGGTGCGGCACACGCCCGATCTGCCGCCGCCCATGTCGGAGATCGAGATCCGGCGGTTCTTCGGGGCTCTCTCGGCGAAGAATGCGAACGCGCGCGACTGCGCGTTTTTTCTGGGCGCCGGGCTCTACAACCACTACGTCTCGTCCGTCGCGGATCAGATGCTCTACCGCGCCGAGTGGCTCACGTCGTACACGCCCTACCAGCCGGAAGTCTCGCAGGGCACGCTCCAGTCGATCTTCGAATTTCAGACGCACATCTGCCTCCTGACCGCCATGGACGTCGCCAACGCGTCTCTCTACGAAGGAGCTTCCGCTCTCGTCGAGGCGCTCCTGATGGCCGATCGCCTGGTCCGCGGCCGCCGGCGAGCGGTCCTCTCCCTGGGGATTCATCCCGAGTACCGCGAGACCGTGCGGACCTACTTCCAGAACCTCGGACTCGAGATCGTGGAG
>JALYUA010000258.1 GCA_030854005.1 Acidobacteriota bacterium | reverse complement strand
GGGGATCCTGGCGAGGGCGAACTTGCGGTCGGGCTCGTTGCGGCGGGAAGCCGCCTCTTCCCGCAGCACGGTCAGCACGTTGTTGACGTCTCCCTGCATCTTCTGCATCCGTTCCTTCATGTGAAGGATGACCTCCACGCCCGCGAGGTTGACGCCGAGGTCCCTGGTCAGGGTCAGGATGATCTCGAGCCGCTCGATCGTGTCCGCGTCGTAGAGCCGGGTGTTTCCTTCCGTTCGCGCGGGTCTCAGGAGACCTTCGCGCTCGTACATTCGCAGGGTCTGCGGGTGAATACCGAATCGTTCGGAGATCACGCCGATACGGAAGACTCCTGGCCGGTTAGATGTCATCGCAGGCTCTTGCGCGCGTCGACGGGAATCGCCTGGCGCTTTTCCACCTTCGACGCGACGATCTTCAGCACGCCGTTGCGAAGCGTGGCCTTGATCGCCGCCGGATCGATCGTCGAGGGCACGGGAAACTCCCGCGAGAACCTCCCGTAGATCCGCTCCATCCGGACGAAATGACGGGGCTCGACCCCGGGGTCCGTCCGCCGGTGGCCGGAAACCTTCAACTTCCCGTCGACGGATTCCAGGCGCACGTCATCCAGGCGGACGCCGGGGATCTCGATCTGAAGAATGATCTCCTCGGCGTTTTCGAAGACGTCGGCGGCCGGAGACCAGAGGGCCGTTTCCATCCCCTCATCCGGAAACTCGGTTCGATGGATCGTGTCCTCGAACAGCCGGTTCATCTTTTCCTGGATCGCGAACAGATCCTGGAGAGAGTTCCACTGAAAAACACTCATGCGACTAGGGTCAAGGCTCGGGGGGCGAGAGTCAAGAGCTTTGAGGCGCTCCCGGCTCCCGCCCGTCCGGCTCCATTACTTCTTTTCCGCGTCCACATACTCCGTGTCGATCACTTCGTCCTCCTTGCCGGCCGACCCGGCGCTCGAGGCGTTGCCGCCATCCCCGCCGGGGCTCTGGCCCGCTCCGGCACCCGCCGAAGCGTTCCGGTACATCGCCTCGGCCAGCTTGTGAGACGCCTGCTGGAGCTTTTCGGCCGCCGCGGTCATGTTCTCGGTGCCTCCGGTTTCCAGGGCCTTCTTCGCTTCCGCCAGGGCAGACTCGAAGTTGGAGATCTCACCGGCGTCGAGCTTCTCCCGGTTCTCCCCGAACGACTTCTCGGTCGAGTAGACGAGGCTGTCGAGCCGGTTCTTGGCCTCGATCTCCTCCCGCCGCTTCCGGTCTTCCTCCGAGTGAGAGCTGGCGTCCTTGACCATCCGGTCGATCTCGTCCTTGTTCAAACCGGACGACGCGGTGATCGTGATCTTCTGCTCTTTGCCCGTCCCGAGATCCTTCGCCGAGACGTTCATGATGCCGTTCGCGTCGATGTCGAAGGTTACCTCGACCTGCGGGACGCCCCGCGGCGCCGGCGGAATCCCCACGAGGTGGAACACTCCGATCGCCTTGTTGTCCCGGGCCATTTCCCGCTCGCCCTGGAGCACCCGGATCTCGACGGAGGTCTGGTTGTCCGACGCGGTCGAGAACGTCTCGCTCTTCTTGGTCGGAATGGGCGTGTTGCGCTCGATCAGCCGGGTGGTGACTCCACCGAGCGTTTCGATTCCGAGGGAGAGGGGCGTCACGTCGAGAAGCAGCAGGTCCTTGACGTCGCCCGCAAGGACGCCGCCCTGGATCGCCGCGCCGATCGCGACGACTTCGTCCGGGTTGACGCCCTGGTGAGGATCCTTGCCGAACAGCTCCTTCACGAGCGCCTGAATACGCGGCATGCGCGTCTGGCCGCCGACGAGGACGACCTCGTCGATGTCCTTCGGCTCGACACCCGCGTCCTTCATCGCCTGTTTGCAGGGGGCGATCGACTTGGTGATGATGTCTTCGACCAGCTGTTCGAGCTTCGAGCGCGTCAGCCGCAGCTGGAGGTGTTTGGGGCCCGAGGCGTCGGCCGTGATGAACGGGAGATTGACCTCCGTCTCGACGACGTTCGACAGCTCGATTTTGGCCTTTTCCGCGGCTTCCTTCAATCGCTGCATCGCCATGGCGTCCTTGGAAAGGTCGACGCCCTGGTCCTTCTTGAACTCCGCCAGGATCCATTCGATGACCCGCTGGTCGATGTTGTCTCCGCCGAGGTGCGTGTCGCCATTGGTGGACTTGACCTCGACGACGCCTTCGCCGACCTCGAGGATCGAGATGTCGAACGTTCCGCCGCCGAAGTCGTAGACCGCGATCGTCTCGTCCTTCTTCTTGTCCAGCCCGTAGGCGAGCGCCGCCGCTGTCGGCTCGTTGACCAGCCGCTCGACCGTCAGCCCGGCGATCTGGCCGGCGTCCTTGGTGGCCTGCCGTTGAGCGTCATTGAAGTACGCCGGCACCGTGATGACGGCGCGGGTGACTTTCTCGCCGAGGTATGCCTCGGCCGCTTCTTTCAGCTTGCCCAGGATCATCGCGGAGATCTCGGGCGGCGAATACTCCTTGCCGCTCGCGAGCACCCGCACGTCCCCGTTCGAGGACTGCTTGACGGCGAAGGGCACCATCTTCATCTCGTCGCTGACTTCTCCGTACTTCCGGCCCATGAATCTCTTGATCGAGAACACGGTGTTGGACGGATTCGTGATCGCCTGCCGTTTGGCGACCTGTCCGACGAGGCGCTCGCCCGTCTTGGAAAATGCCACGACCGAAGGGGTCGTGCGGTTGCCCTCGGCGTTCGGAATGACGACCGGGTCGCCACCCTCCATCACGGCGACGCACGAGTTCGTGGTGCCGAGGTCGATACCGATGATCTTGCTCATTTTTGGTTTTCCTCTTCTCTTCGCTACTCTTCGAACCAGGGCAGAATATAGAACTTGAGCCTATGGTTGTCAAGTCCTATTTTGACGAAATATCAGTCGATTGGACTCATGGTCTCCGGTTGGGGAGAGGGAAAGCGGGCGAAAGACAGAGGCGAACTGGCGAAAGGCCGGGAAAACCCTGGTTAAAGGGCCCTTAACTCTCGACTCTCCATTCTCAACTGAACTACTCAATCACCTGAACTCCGGGCCTCCTCTCCGGGGCCCGCATCTTCGAGCGGGCCGGGTGGATCTCCGCCACGGGGGCGAGGCTCCGGTCGAAGGACAGGTCCAGGTCGATCTCCCCCTGGGCATTGCGTCCGTAGAGGCCGAACTTCCCGTCGTCGGCCCGGAGGATGTACCGGTACTTCCGGCCGTAGGGGTCGTAGACGGCGCTCTCGTCGAGGATCCCGGTCGTGACCAGATCCTCGAGCTTCTTCGGGTATTGCCCCGAAGAGTCGTAGAACACCCGGACGGCCCGTTCGATCGCGGCCAGCCTTTCCAGGGAGACGGACTTCAGGAAGTCTGCGGCCTCCCGCCGCTCGCCGCGAGGCCGCACGAACAGGTTCCACGGGTTGCGCGGCACGAGGAAATATCCGGCGGCGATCAGCAGAGCTCCCGCCGCCCAGAGGAGCGCCGCGCGCGAGGAAAATCCCGAGGTGCGCTGTGCCGCGGCGGGCGCCGCGGAAGCGACGGGGATCCGGCCTTCGACCAGGAGGCTGCGGTTCAGGAGCTCGACGAGTCCCTTGTAGACGTCGAACTCCGATAGGAATGCGTGCTCCTGAATCTCGGCGATGGTGCGCGCGCCGTCCACCCATTTCCACGTCTCCGCCTCCTTGCGCGACACGACGAGAGATCCCTCCGCCGGCGGATCGGGCGGAGAGATGAGGCGCAGGTCTTCCACACCCGGCGCGCGGCGGTAGACGATCTCCCGAGAGGGGATCTTCCGCTCGAGAATGGGCCACTCATCGAGCATCTGCGCCGCTTCCATGAGGATCGACTCCGTCGGCACCGGCGACATGTGGTCGGCGTCGTAGTCGATCGGCCCCTCCTGCGTGAAGGAAAACCGCCCGTCGGTCCACCGAAAGGCGTTGAAGACGATCCGCAGGATCTGGAGCCGCAGCGCCTCGCGGAGGTCGGCCGGGGTCGCGACGCGGTCGCGGATCAGGAGAAATCCGAGCCGCTGCTGCGTCTCGGCCTGGGTCTGCAGGATCCGGGCGAGCTGTTCCTCGGATATTCGCCCCGCGCGGACGAGCAGGTTGCCGATCCGGTTGTCGAGCCGGCGCTGCGCGGATTCCGCGGCGACGACCTGTCCGCCGAGAAACGAGATCGTGACCGTGTCGTCTTCGCCTTCGACCGTCAGCACTCCGCTCTTTCGCTGCAGGCCGAGCACCTGAAAGATGTCGTTCAGCGAGAAGACGCGCAGCGTGCCCTCAAGACCCATGGGAGTGCCTCCATGCGCTCGAGAGGGACACCGCCCAGACGAGCGCCGCAATGGCGAGGGGGACGATGATCGCCGGCCCGCCTCCCGCCGAAGACGGAAGCTGGCGGGGATCGAAATAGCGCCCGCCGATCGCGGCCACGCCGACGCAGAAGAAAAAGACGGCCAGCGTCAGGAACCCGGTGAAGGTGCGATCCGAGAAGACCGGGTGCGTTCCGGGCAGCAGCACCGAGAGCAGCCGGCAGAGGCGGTCGCGAGATCGGACGCGCGCGCGAATCTCACCGGCCTGGGCCACGTGAGCCGCGATGCCCACGTTCTCCTTGCGGACGTGAAAACGCACGCACTCCGAGCAGTAGAGAGGATGTTCTCCGTATCGACGGCACGAATCGCAGACGGCGGTTCCGCAGCGCGCGCATTCGATGGCCACGGACCGCTTCGAGCGCCACGAGGCGATCGCGACGCCGAGAAGGAGAGCGAGCCAGGGGCCGAGCGCGAACGGCGTCAGGATCAGGCCGGCGGCGCGCAACGGCGGCGCGTGGCCGGGGAGGCGGCGGCTCTTCGGCTGCCGGTTCCACTGCTCGATCCGCTGCCGCGCGCGAGAGAGCGGGTACCCCGCGGAGACGACCCGGGAGACGGTCGGCCGCTCCGTCCAGGAGATCACCGAGGCCGCGGAGAGAGAGCGCGCGCGCGTCATCGCGGCGGATTGCCCCTCGAAGTCGTACGCCTCTCCTCGTGCGAGCGAGAGGTTGTAAGGGATCTCTGCCGCCTTCGGCGCGCGCTCCGCCGCCGCGTCGTAGTCCCGGATCGCCTGCAGATAGTCGCCATCCTGAAAGTGCACGTTGCCGCGGTTCAAGAAGGGCCGGTAGTCGCGCGGGTCGGCCTGAACGGCGCGGTCGTAAGCCGAGATCGCCCGTTCCGAGTCTCCGGAGCGCTCCGCGTACATCCCGAGGAGGAACCACACGTCCGGATCTTCGGCAAAGACCCCGGATGCCTGGCGAAGCCCGTCCTCGGCGCTGGCGTCCTCGCGCCTCTCGTCGAGATCGACGGCCGCGACCCAGAGGGGGGACCGCTCGACGACGTTCTCCCGGAAGACGGCCGACAGCGCCGGGACGAGGAGGCCGAGACCGATCAGCGCCGCCGCGAGCACAGCCCGTTCCGTGCCGAGCGTGTACGTGAACAGCAGGGCGCCCCAGTACAGCAGCACCCACCCGGGCCCGAGGCCGAAGGCGAGAGGCAGAAATCCGATCACGAGCGCCAGCGGAGCGGCGGCCCCGCCCCCGAGCCGTCTCGACATTTCTCCGAGATCGTGGGAGATCCGCGACGAATTCTTGAGCAGAAGAATCAGGACCAGCCCGAACAGGGATGCCGCCACGGCAAACGAGAACCAGACGGCGGCCGAGGACCCGAGGGTCAGCCTCGACTCCCGCGTCGCGAGGAGGGCCCCCGCGGCATCGGGAATCATCCGCGACGCCTGAGAGTACGCGCCGCGGCGGGTGAGAAAGCCGATGCGGGAGAGGATCGCGTCGTAGTTCGTATCGTCGAGGAGGACGGCCGCGTCGTAGGCGCGCGCGGCGCGTTCCGGCTTTCCGAGCGACTCGGCTTTACGGCCTTCGTGGACGGCGGTTCGAGAAAAGTCCGAGAGGCGCCGGACGCCCACCGCGTGCGCAGACTTGCGCATCGCCGCCAGGGCCGCCGCCGCTCCCCGCGCGTCGTCTTCCAGATGCGCGTTCAAGAACTCGAACCAGTGCGCGCGATAGAGGCTGCGGGTCACGGGCGCCGGGAGCGCCGAGACCGCTTCCTGCGCCGGGAGGATGCGCGGCGCGAGGGCCGCGAGCAGGAGGAGAGATCCTCCGACCAGCCAGGCCCGGGGCGCTTCGGCGCGACGCGTCGGCGCCATCAGAAGACGCGGGCGTCTGAGATCAGTGGCGTCTTGCGTTCGCGTCCCCGGTCAGCGCGGCGCCGGACGGGTCACTTCCACAAACGCCAGCCGCAGCTCGTAAAGCACGCGGGAGAGGAAATCCGACTCTTCGAAGGAGAGATTGTTGCGAGTCTTCGACTCGAGAACGGTGAGCCAGTCGATCATCTGGCGCGCCACGGCCGGCTCGCGATGCCGCGCGCCCGTCGGATCGGCCAGGAGACCGAGCGCGGAGTAAGCCGTCGTCGCGAGGGAACGCACGATGGCGGTGAACTC
>JALYUA010000225.1 GCA_030854005.1 Acidobacteriota bacterium | reverse complement strand
TTCCGCGGGTGGCGTCTTTCGCGCGCGCTCCGAGAACGAGCGCTTGAAAACGGCGATGGCGGCCAAGGATCGCGAGCTCTTCCAGCTCCGCGCGGAGCTGTCGCAGTCGGGCCGGGATCGGCGGCTGGCGGGCGCCGCCGCCGTGCTCCCGAACGTGGTGGCGACGGCGCCGGTTCTGTTGATCGAGAACCGCGCGGGACTTCTGAGCGCGTTGATCGGCGCGGGTTCCTCGAGCGGCGTCGTCGCCGGGTCGCCGATCGCGGTCTCCGAGGGGCTCGTCGGGCGGGTCGTGACCGTCGGCCGGACGATCTCCCGCGCGCAGCTCCTGGTCGACGCGTCCGCGGCCGCCGGCGCCCGCCTGTCGCGCACCGGCGAGACCGGAGTCGTCAAGGGTGACGGCCGGGGCGCCCTTCGCCTGAACAACATTCCCACGACGTCGCGCGTGCAGACGGGAGATCCGGTCGAATCCGCCGGCATCGACGGGATCTATCCGCGCGGAGTCGCGATCGGCCGCGTCGCGAGCGTGACCCGGGGAAGCAGCCTCTTCCTGGAGATCCGCGTCACGCCCGCCGCATCCTTTTCACAATTGACAGACGTCCTCGTGCTGGCGCCGTCGCCCGCCGTCACCGAGAGTCCGGGAGGAGCGCGGAGTGGCACGCCGTGAAGTGGAAGCGCGTCGCCGTTCTCGTGACCGCGGCGACGGCGGTGCAACTGCTCCTGGGAGGGTCCAGGTACCGCAGCATCTGGCCGATCGACGCCTTCCTCCTGGCGACCGCGGTGGTCGCGCGCGGAGGCGACTCGGTCACGGCCGTCCTCTTCGGCGGCGGGACCGGGCTCCTGGAGGACGCGCTCTCGAGCGATCTGCTGGGGATGAACGCCTTCGCGAAGGCCGCGATCGGGTACGTGCTCGCACTTCTCTCTCTGCGGGTCATGTTCGGGGGGGTCTGGGCCGTCGGGGCGGCGCTGGCTGCCGCCTCGCTCGCCAACGACGCGATCGTGGCGGCCCTGGCGTCGCTCCTGCTCCAGGCGCCCGTGGTCCTTTTCTCGAAGGAGTGCATCTGGCGCGCCCTCGCGACCGGGGCGACCGGGGCGATACTGGAAGCGGCGCGGATCTTCCCCTGGAAAGACTGGTGGGAAAAGAGGCGCCTCAGGAGGCTGCGGTGAGCACGGCGGACGGGAATCGGAAAACGGGAAACGGGAATCGAAAAATTCTTGTCGAGGCCTCGGTGCCCTTTTCGCCCTCCGCCCTTCGTTCGCCTTCCGCCCGGCTTCTCCCGCCTCCTGCCGCCGCGGGTCGTGCCCGATGCTGAGAGTCCGCGAAAACCGGCAGGGCATCAACCGCCGGATCGAGTGGTCACGCATTCTCGTGGGCGCCGTGTTCGCGATCCTCGCGACGTCCTACTGGTATACGCAGATCGTTCGCGGCGACTACTACTACACGCTCTCGGAGAGCAATCGCATTCGATCGGTCCGCATCAACGCGCCGCGCGGCTATGTGCTCGATCGCAACGGCGCGATCCTGGTCGACAACGAGCCCGCGTACACGCTGCACCTGTATCGCCGCGAAGCGAAAAATCTTCCGTCGTCGATCGACCTCGCCGCGGAGGTGCTGAAGGTTCCCCGCGAGCAGGTGAAGGCGCGGGTCGACCGCGGCTTGCGCGATCCCGAGTTTCTTCCGATCACGATCGCCGAGAACCTGGGCATCGAGGAGGTCGCCGGGATCGAAGCGCATGCCCCGGAGCATCCCGAGTTCGCGATCACGGTGTCGCAGCGCCGGCTCTACACGCACGGGGCTTCGGCCGCGCACGCCCTCGGGTACCTCTCGGAAGCGAGCCTCGACCAGGTGAAGGCGACGGAGAACGGGTATCGCCTCGGGGACTGGATCGGGCAGAAAGGGATCGAGGGCGCGTACGAGCGGCTTCTGGCGGGCGTCAATGGAGAGAGGCGCGTCATCGTCGACTCCCACGGCCGCGAGACGGCGGAGGAACGACGCCTCGAAGCGCGTCCGGGCCAGAACCTCTTCGTGACGCTGGATCTCGGCCTCCAGGAGATCGCCGAGGCGTATTTCAAGGACAAGGTCGGCTCCGCGGTGGCTCTCGATCCGCGGACGGGCGAGATTCTCGCGCTGGTCTCCTCGCCCTCGTACGACCCGAACTGGTTCACCCGGCGGGTCAGCGCGAAGGAATGGAACTCGCTCCTGGCCGACGGGGATCATCCTCTCCAGAACCGCGCGATCCAGAACGCGTTTTCCCCCGGCTCCGTCTTCAAGGTGTTCATCGCGTACGGGGCTCTCGCCCAGGGGCTGGTGGATCCGAACGCGACGGTGTTCTGTCCCGGCCACGCGACTTACTACGGCCGCACGTTTCAGTGTCACAAGAAGGGCGGCCACGGCACCGTCAATCTCCGCAACGCCATCAAGATGTCGTGCGACGTCTATTTCTACGCGCTCGGCCATCGGCTCGGCGTCGACCGCATCGCCGCGATTGCGAAGAGCTTCGGGTTCGGTTCGCCGACGGGAGTGGACCTGCCGTACGAGAAGAACGGCCTCGTCCCCTCGGAGGAGTGGGCGCTCCAGAAACGGCACGCCCGCTGGTATCCGAGCGAGACCATTTCGGTCGCGATCGGCCAGGGTCCGATCCTCGTGACTCCGCTGCAGATCGCGCGAGCCCTCTCCGCGCTGGTCGAGGACGGCCGCCTTCCCACGCCCCACCTGTTCTACGCGTCGCAGGAGCCGCACAGCGGAAAGCGCCTGCGATACCGGTCGGAGACGCGCGACGGCATCGTGCTCGATCCCACGAAGCTCGCGATCGTCAAGGACGGCATGTGGGCCGTGCTGAACGAGCCCGGCGGGACGGCCTTCGGATCGCACGTGCCCGGGGTGGAGGCGGCCGGAAAGACCGGCACGGTGCAGGTGATCGGCCGCGAGGCGACGATCAAGCCGGGGGCGGACAAGAGGAAGCTCGGCAACCACGGCTGGTTTGCGGGATTCGCGCCGCGGGACGAGCCCGAGATGGTCGTTTCCGTCTTCGTCGAGAACGGAGGCCACGGGAACCTCTCGGCGGCCCCCCTCGCCAAGCTTCTCTTTCTGAAGCGATTCGGCAAGCCGATGCCGGAACCGCCGGCGCCGCGCCCGGAGCAGCGCGCCGAGAAACCTGCCTCTACCGATTTCGTCACCGTCTCCCGAACCGGCGGAGCCCGCCGGTGATCAGCGGCGTCGCCTCCGTCCCGCGGCGTCTCGATCTCGTCATCCTGGGGTGCGCGCTCTCTCTCGCGCTCCTCGGAATCCTCTTCGTCGCGTCGACGACCGGCGCGGGCCGTCTCCAGGGTCTCGCCACCCGCCAGGCTCTCTGGGTCGCCGTCGGTCTCGCGGGACTCATCGTGGCAGTTCTATTCGACTACCGCACGCTCCTGAAGATCTCCTTTCCGCTGTACTGCGCCACGCTGGTGCCCCTCGTCTACCTCCTTTTCTTCGGCGTCCGGATCCAGAACGTCAAGTCGTGGATCCGATTCGGCTCCTTCCAGTTCCAGCCGGCGGAGCTCGCCAAGATCTCGACCGCGCTCCTCGTCGCTTACCTCTTCGAAAACGAGGACGACGGGCGTCTGCGCCTCTCCGCGTTCGTCAAGCTCGGCGCGATCGTCGGCATCCCCTTTCTGCTGGTGTTCCTCCAGCCCGACCTCGGGCTCGCGCTGACGATTCTTCCGCTCCTGGCGGTGGGGCTCTTCTTCGGCGGCCTTCCGCTGCGCGGGTGGATCGCCATCTTTCTCGTCGTGGCGGTGTGCGCGGGAGGCGCGTGGTTCTTTCTGAAGGACTACCAGAAGCAGCGGATCTCGCCCTTCTTCAATCCCGACCAGGACGTCCTGAAGTC
>JALYUA010000197.1 GCA_030854005.1 Acidobacteriota bacterium | reverse complement strand
CTCCACGGCCTCGTGGGGTGCCGATTCTCCCTTCGACTCGTACCAGTGGACGTTCGACGGGACGGTCGTCGGCAAGGGAAAGCGGCTGACTCGCTCAGCACTCGCCAGCGGCTCTCACACGCTTTCGTTGACCGTCACCAGGGACGGCTGCACCGCCTCGAACAGCCGTTCCTTCAACGTCTCATCGCCGGTATCCGCCGTCGTGACGTCGAATCCGAGCGTCCGGGCGAAATCTATCGGCAACACGGCGTCCGTTCCAGATGCGGGGCCAGGCGCGACGTACCTCTGGACGATCTCGCGGGGGTCCATCACGGCGGGACAGGGGACGCGCACGGTGACGTTCACCGCGGGAACCACGGGATCGGTCACCTTGTCGGTGACGGTGACGAACAGCGGGGGTTGCTCGGCGCCGGGAAATGTCGCGGTCCTGATCGTGTCCTCCGATTTCAACGCGAACGGCCAGAGCGATCTCGTCTGGCGCAATGCGTCGACCGGCGAGAACGTCGTCTGGTTGATGAACGGGCTCTCCGTCTCGTCGCTGTCCGCTCCGCCGTCCGTGTTCGATTTGAACTGGAAGATCGGCGGCGCGGCGGATTTCGATGCCGACGGGCAACCGGACATCCTGTGGCGCAATACGGCGGACGGCCGCAACATCGTCTGGCTGATGAACGGAACCTCGGTCGCGTCCCAGCCTCCCCTCCCGCCCGTGGCGGATCAGAACTGGCAGATGGCGGGTGTCGCCGACTTCGACGGTGACGGCAAGCCCGACATCCTCTGGCGCAACGGCGCGACCGGAGAGAACGTCGTCTGGGTCATGAACGGGACGGAAGTTACTTCCCTGATGCCTTTGCCGACGGTGGCCGCCCTCAACTGGAAGATCGGCGGGACGGGAGACCTCGACGGAGACGGAAAGCCGGACATCGTCTGGCGCAACGCGGCGACGGGTCAGGACACGATCTGGCTGATGAACGGGAATGTGATCGGATCGCAGGTCCCGCTACCCGGCGTCGCGGACCTGAGCTGGCAGATCGTCGGCGTCGCGGACCTCGACGGAGACGGCAAAGCGGACCTCGTGTGGCGCCACGCCGTCAGCGGCGCGAACACGGTCTGGCGGATGAACGGAACGGTCGTCGCTTCGACCGCGCCGCTCCCCCAGGTTGCCGACCCCGCCTGGAAGCTCGTCGGCCCCAGGTAGAGTCGTTCCGGGAGCGCCGGCCTTGGCTTCGGCGTGCGCGTGTTGAATAACATCAGCGCCTTCTGAGAAGCCCGCGGGGGTAGGCCCCTTCACTCCATCCGGTGCGGGACGAAGCGGCTCCGGTTGTCGGTGATCGGGCCCTCCGATTCGCGGATGCCGATCCCCGCCGCTTCCTGACCGATGATCCAGCTGCCGATGACCGGATGCTGGCCGTCGAACTCCGGAAGCGGCGCGAGCGCCTGGTAGACCGACTCCCCTTTTCCATAATCGCCGCCGGTCTCTGCGAAGATGCCTCGCTCGTCGTACAGGGTGACATTCGACCCCTCGCGCGAGAAGAGCGGCTTCTGGACATATCGCGTCAGGTTGCCTTTCGAGAACGACGCTTCGAGGAGATTCGGGTCTCCAGGGTTCAGCTCCCACAAGATCGGCAGAATCCCCTTGCTCGAGAGGATCACCTTCCAGGCGGGCTCGATCCACTGCGTCTTCCGGTCTCCGAGCAGCATGTCGCCGAAATCCTCTTCGAGCATCCACTCCCACGGGTAGAGCTTGAAGACGGATTCCATCGGCTTGACCGCTTCGTCGACGAAGAGACGATTTTCCCGATCCCATCCGATCTTCGACACCAGGATCTGGTCGGTCGCGATCCCAGCCTGCATTGCCGTGTCTCGCAGGTACGTGACGGTGACGATGTCTTCGATGTCGTCGAGCGACGCGAAATAGAGCGGCTCGCCCCGGAGATAACCCTTCATCTCCTTCCATGTCGCGATGAGCCGCTCATGAAGGCTGTTGAACTGGTCCTTTCCGGGGAAGATCTCCTCCAGCCATTTCCACTGGACGACGGCGGCCTCGTAGAGAGCCGTCGGCGTATCGGCGTTGTACTCGAGAAGTTTCGGGGGTGAGCTCCCGTCATAGGAGAGGTCGAAACGTCCGTAGATCGACGGCGTGTCCTCCTCCCAGGATCGTTCGATGAGCTCGCGAACGTCGCCCGGGATGCCGAGCTCCGAGTACCGTCGTTTCTCGATCACATGGCCGGCCGCCGCGAGGCACATCTGGTGCAGGCGGTTCGTCGCCTTCTCGAGGACATCCACCTCGCGCGCCGAGAAGACGTAGTGCGACGACTCATACCAGTAGGGCTGTTCGGGCGTGTGAAAGGAGAGGCCGAGCTCTTCGACCTTCGACTGCCAGTTTCGGCGAGGCTCGGACGCGACGCGCCGCACGACCTTACGAGGCCGCGCCGCCGGACGCGTGTCCCCCCGAAGAGGCGTGCGCGCCCGACGACCCTTCTCCGCCGTGGGCGCCGAAGCCGCCACGGGAAACCCCGCTCTCGGAGCCGGAGGTGCCGGTGTGGAGTCCCGAGCGGGTCCGGGAGGTGATGCCCGAGCGGCCGCCGTAAATCCAGTGATATCCCGGGATGATGACCGGGCCCCGGCACATCGAGTCGGGCACGGTCTGCCCGGCCGGGTCGGCGCACCGCCGGCTCTGACCGCACGAGACGATCGCCATCGACGCCATCAGCGTGAGCGTGATCGAGGAGGTTTTCTTCACGGAAGTCGGGGAATTTTACAGGAACGCGCGGACAAAGAGGGCGCGGAACGCGACACCGCCACCGGCGCGAGTCTTGCTTCTCTGCGGGCACCCATGCGAAAGAGGATTCCCGGAGCTTTGGTCTGCCTCTTCCTGACCGCAGCTTCGGCATCCGCGTCCGGCCCCGGGCGCGAAGAGCCCGCGCTCGCCGCCGCTCAAGCGGGCGACAACGCCGTTCTGGTCTGGGACGAGGCGGTCCTGCACGGCATCCGCATCACGAAGCCCGGACCCACCATCGTCGCCCGCGCGCTGGCCGTGGCGCACAGCGCGATGTTCGACGCCTGGTCCGCGTACGACGAGCGCGCCGTCCCGACGGTTCCCCGCGCGAGCTGGCGGCGCCCGCCGGGCGAGCGGACGGAAACGAACAAGGCCGAAGCGGTCAGTTACGCGGGTTACCGCGCCGTGCTCGACCTCTTCCCCTCAGAGGCGGTGTACTACCGGGCCCTGCTGCAGCAGCAGGGGTACGCGCCGGATGACCAGACGCTCGATCTGGCGACGGCGCGCGGGGTCGGGAACGCGGCGGCGGCGGCGGTGCTCGACGTCCGGCATCGCGACGGCTCCAATCAGCTGGGCGACCGGGCCCCGGGCGCGTACGCCGACTACACCGGGTACGTTCCCGTCAACACGTCAGTCACGGTGAACGACCCGAACCGGTGGCAGCCGCTGGCGCTCGTGGTGAACGGCGCCATTGTCACCCAGACCTTCACCACCCCGCAGTGGGGCCTCGTCACTCCCTTCGCCCTTCCGAGCGGTTCGGCGTTGAGGCCTCCCCCTCCGCCGCAGTATCCGGACCCGCAGTACAAAGCCGAGGCCGACGAGGTCCTCGCCATAAGCGCGTCTCTGACCGACGCGCAGAAAGTCCTCGCGGAATATTTCGCGGACGGCCCGAACTCCGAATTTCCGCCCGGGCACTGGGCGCTCTTCGGCCAGTTCGTGTCCCGCCGCGACGGCCACTCGATCGACGATGACGCGAAGATGTTCTTCGCCCTAGGCAACGCCCTCCTCGACGCGAGCATCGCGGCGTGGGACGCCAAACGCGCCTACGACTTCGTCCGCCCGTACACGGCGATCCACTTTCTTTATCGCGGACAGCTGGTGCAGGGCTGGGGCGGGCCGGGCCTCGGGACCGTCACGATGCTCGGGGAAACGTGGCGCCCCTACCAGGTGCCGAACGTGGTGACGCCGCCCTTCCCGGAGTTCTTTTCAGGCCACTCCGTGTTCAGCGCGACCGGCGCGCAGATCCTCGCCTCGTTCACCGGCAGCGACGCCTTCGTCTATTCGGTGCGGATTCCCGCGGGGAGCTCGGCAGGCGAGCCCGGGCTCGTTCCGGCCGCGGACATGGCGCTTTCGTGGAACACGTTCTCAGAAGCCGCCGACGCCGCGGGGATGTCGCGCCGGTATGGAGGCATCCATTTCCGGACGGGCGACCTGACGGGACGCGCCGTAGGACGCGTCGTCGGAGCTCTCGCCTGGAGCCGGGCCGTGGAGTTCTTCGAGGGGCGCGCCTACCCCGCCGAAGTCGTCCCTTTGCACCGATCCCGCACGCCCCGGCTGGTCACCCGCTAGGGGGCGCGGGACCGTCGGTCGGCAACGGGGTTGCAGGAGCCCGCTTCATGATCCTGACCTGCCCGTCCTGCGGGAAGAAAAACCGGTCTCCCGCCGAGCGGCTGACCGATTCCGGCCGCTGCGGCGCGTGCAAGACGGAGATCTCTCCCGTGGCGCGCCCGATCGACGCGGACCCGGAGAGCTTCCGCGAGATCACCCGGGGCGCGAACGTGCCGGTCCTCGTGGACTTCTGGGCCGCGTGGTGCGGACCCTGCCGTACCGCCGCTCCCGAAGTCGCGCGCACCGCGGCCGAGATGGCGGGACGCGCCCTCGTGCTCAAGGTCGATACGGAAAAATATCCGGAGCTCGCGTCCCAATTCGGCGTCCAGAGCATCCCGAACTTCGCGGTCTTGAAAGGCGGAGTCCTGATCTATCAACAGGCCGGCGTCGTCCCGAGCGCCCGGATGAATCAGTGGCTCACGCAAGCCGGCGCCGGGCCGGAAAACGGGAAACGAAAAACGGGAAACGACTAAGAGAAAGGGCTCCGTCCGCTCCAAATGCTCCCGCGACGCTCTTTTTGAGTTAGGCGAACCTCAGACGCAGCCGCGTCTCTTCGATTCCCGTTTCCCGTTTCCCGATCTCCCCGCGTTAACTGTGCGCGCTCCAGCGCTCCCGCTCCTCGGCGAGCAGGCCATCGACTTTTTCGACCGGGAGCGGGTGGGAGAACCAGTAACCCTGGAGAGCGTCGCAGCCGCTCTCCCGAAGGTACGCGAACTGCTCCTTGGTCTCGACGCCTTCCGCGATCACGTTCAAATTGAGACCGTGCGCCATCGCGACGACGGCGCGGACGATGCCGCGGTCGGCCGAGTTCGTCACCACGTCGGTGACGAACGAGCGGTCGATCTTCAGGGTGGTGACCGGGAATCGCTTCAGGTAAGAGAGCGAAGAGTAGCCCGTCCCGAAGTCGTCGATCGAGACGCCCACGTTCAACTCGCGGAGGGCGAGCAGGTTGGCAACGGTGACCTCCGCGTCTTCCATCGCGACGCCTTCGGTGATCTCGATCTCGAGAGTCTCCGGCTTCAACGCGGCGTCCGACAAGGCGGCGCGCACGCTCGAGATGAGGTTGCGCTCGTGAAACTGGCTCGGCGACAGGTTGATGGCCATGCGCAGGTCGGGGAACCCCATGTCGTGCCACGTCCGCGCCTGGCGCGACGCGCGCGAGAGCACCCACTCGCCGAGCGGCACCATCATTCCGGCCTTCTCGGCGACGTCGATGAACGCTCCCGGCATGATGAGACCGCGCTCCGGGTGCTGCCACCGGACGAGCGCTTCCATCTCGACGATCCGGCCGGTCGTGAGCGACAGAACCGGCTGGTAATGCAGCACGAGCTCGTCTTTCTCGATCGCCTGCCGCAGTCCGGCCTGAAGAGCCAGGCGCTGCACCGCTTCCTCGGTGAGCTCCGCGATGCTCACCTGGTAGTTGTTGCGGCCCTTGACCTTCGCGCGCTCCATCGCATTGTCCGCGCTGCGGAGTAGCGCCTCGGAGTCCTGCCCGTCGTCCGGGTAGACCGACACGCCGATGCTCGTCGTCAGATCGACGCGCCGGCCGCCGCACGAGAAGGGCTGCGCGACTGCCTCGAGCAGCTTGCGGGCGACCACGACGGCGTCTTCCGCGCGGGTGATCTCGGGAAGCAGGACGATGAACTCGTCCCCGCCGATGCGCGCGACCATGTCGTCACCCCGCACACTCTGCGCGAGCCGCAGCGCGACTTCCTGGAAAATAACGTCTCCGGCCCGCTGGCCGTACCCGTCGTTGATCGCCTTGAAGAGGTCGAGGTCGAGAAACAGCACGGCGAGAAGCCGGCCGGTTCTCCGGGCCTTGGCGAGGGAGTCGTTCAGACGCTCCATGAGAAGCGCGCGATTGGGAAGTCCGGTGAGCGGATCGTGCACCGACTGGAACACGATCTGCTCCTCGGCGCGCTTGCGGTCGCTGATGTCGCGCGCGATCGAGGCGACTCCCGTGAGCTCGCCGAGCTCGTCCCGAATCGCGGAGACGGAGACGGCGACCTCCACCATCGAGCCGTCCTTGCGGACACGTTCCGTCTCGTACCGAACGACAGTGTCGCCCTTCTCGATCCGCGCGAGAATGGTCGAGATCTCTCCCTCCCGATCCGGAGGCTCCAGGACCGAGATGGGCTTCCCGTCCATCTCCTCCGCCGTGTACCCGTACATCGCGATCGCGCCCGCGTTCCAGCTCGCCACGCGCCCGTCCGGCGTCGTCGAGATGACCGCGTCGTGCGAGGACTCCATGATGGCCGCCATGCGCGAGAGCGTCGTCTCGCGCCGCCGGCGCTCCGTGACGTCGACCGCCACCGCCCCGACCAGAGGGCGGCCCGATTCGCTCCGCAGCGGAAATTTCAGCACGAGCCAGTGGCGGCTCCCCTTCGGGCTCGGCAGCATCTCCTCGACTTCGAGAACCGCCCCGGTGGCGAGGACGGTCTGGTCGTGCATGCGGACCCGCTCGGCGGCCGTGCCGGGAAGCCAGTCCGAGTCTCCCTTGCCGAGCAGAGAGGGACCGGTCTCGAAGATGTTCGCGAAGGCGCGGTTGTAATAGATCAGCCGGCCGGACTCGTCTTTGAGGAATTCGAGCGCCGGGCTGTGGTCGCGCAGCAGATCGACCTCGAGCTCGGCGGCGGCGCGCACGGCTTCGGGAAAGGGCGCTCGAACCGAGAACTCGAGGTTCTCGGCGGTCGCGCGCAACGGTCCCTTGCCTGCAGGGCGGTTTCCAGCCACCGGGCCTCCTGACGTCGACAGACTGAGAGCTTCGCCCGGCTCCCTTCCAATGTTCACGCCAGAACCAATCGCCTCGTCCCATCAGATACTTACGTGGGCGCCTGGGGCCTTCTGGACCAACAGCTGGCACCCCGCGGAACCCTTCCCTGACACAAATCGGCCGGTCCCCGGCGAGCGATATCCTCGCGGAATGAGCCTCTCGCGAGTGATTTCACGGGGCGCGACCATCGACGAGATCCGTTCGCGGTTTCCGGCCCTTTCCAGAATGCAGGGCGGGCTTCCCGTGGCGTACTTCGACGGCCCGGGCGGAACACAGGTCCCGCGCGCCGTCGCAGCGGCCATGGAGGAGTACCTGCTGGGCCACAACGCCAACACGCACTGGGCGTATCCGACGAGCGCGGAAACCGACGCCGCGATCGCCGGGTCGCGGCAGGCCCTTGCGGATTTCGTCCACGGCGCGCCGGAGGAGATCGCGTTCGGCGCGAACATGACGACGCTGACCTTCCACCTCGCGCGGGCGCTCGGGACCCGCTGGGGAGCCGGAGACGAGATCGTCGTGTCGGAGCTCGATCATCACGCCAATGTCGATACCTGGCGGCGCCTGGAGCGCGAGCGCGGTCTGACCGTTCGAGTCGCCCCGATGAATGCCGGAACCGGACAGATCGATCGAGACGCATTCGCGCGCGCGGTCACGGCGAGGACGAAGCTCGTCGCGATTGGAGGGGCCTCGAACGCGCTCGGAACGATCAACGACCTCCCGTTCGCCGCCGAGCTCGCCCGCGGCCGCGGCGCGCTCCTGTTCGTCGACGCCGTCCATTCCGCGCCGCACCGGCTGACGGACGTCCAGGCGATCGGCTGCGATTTTCTCGCGCTCTCCGCCTACAAGTTCTACGGCCCGCACATCGGAGTTCTCTGGACCCGCCGCGCCATTCTGGAGGAGCTGGAAGTCTCGAAGATCGCCCCGGCGCCCGACACGGGGCCCGAGAGGCTCGAGACGGGAACCCAGAACCACGAGGGCATCGTGGGAGCGGCGGCCGCCGTCGATTTTCTCGCCTCGCTCGGGTCAGACCCGGCCGCCTCCCGGCGCGCCGCTCTTGCGCAGTCGTTCGAGTTCCTGGAGACCCGCGGAAGACAGCTCTTCTCCACTCTCTGGGAAGGATTGGGCTCTCTCTCGGGCGTGACCCTCTACGGCCCCCCTCCCGACGCGCCGCGGACACCCACGCTTTCCTTCACCGTGGCAGGGCGGTCGTCCCGCGGCGTCGCGCAGGTCCTCGCGCGAAACGGGCTGTTTCTCTCCCACGGCGACTTCTACGCCACGACGGTCATCGAGCGCCTCGGCTGCGCCGCCGAAGGCGTGGTCCGCGCCGGCTGCGCCTGCTACACCTCGGAGGCGGAGGTCGAAAGGCTGATCGACGGCGTGCGGGAACTTGCGGGGTAACGAAGGGTTTCGGAATCGGGAACTCCGTAGTCCTCCGCCTGCCGCCTGGCGCCTACCGCCTACCGGCGTTGCTACCGCGCCAAGCCCGCCTCGATCGCACGATCCAGGAACCTCCAGAGCTCGGCCTCGGCCTTTTTCTCGAGCTCCTCTTCGCGCCGGTCGAGAGAGTTGTCGGCGCTTTCGAGGTCCCGCTCCCCCTCTTCCAGCGCGCCGCGCCGCGTTCTGAGATCCCGTTTCTGCCTTTCGAGAGAATCCCGGGAAGCGGAACCGGCGGCGGGTCGTTCGTCGTCATCGATCCGGTCGAGCTCGCGCTCGAGCCGCTTCTCCTCCCGGTCGAGCCGACTCTCTTCCTCCTCCAGCCGCCTGTGGCGGCGTTCGAGCGCCGCGCGGTCGGGCTCGAGAGACTTGAGCGGCGCGAAGAGGCCAGCCGCATCGGCGATCAGACGTGCGTCGCGGACGACGTACTCGCGTCCGCCGCGGCGCACCCAGAGAAACGCTCCCGTGAACCGGCGTCGCGCTTCGCGAACGTCGTCGATCGTCCCGCCGGTCATCATCGTGTGGTCGCCTCGCGAGAGGATGTAGGCGTCCTCCCGCGGGTTGCCGTGAAGAACGGTCTTTCCCGGCCCGCGGGCGGCCGCCGTTGTCGGGGACAGAGCCGTCGCGAGCAGAATCGCGACCGAAACGGCGAGACCTCGCAGGCTCATGGCGACCCTCCTGCCGCGGGATACGCCGCGGATGGCAGGAGGTTACGGGGGCCCGCCAGCCCTCGCCCTTCGCCTTCCTCCGTCCGGGGGCAGACTCCGGCGGACGGTTCGGCCGCCACGCGCGCTCGTTCCCGCCTCCCGCCTGCCGCCTACCGCCTCCCGCCCGTCTCACGCATACGGCGACCGGTTCCACCGGCCGGTCAGGCGCGGACGAAACCGAGCAGGGTCGTAGTCGGTCTCGACATCCATGGTGCGCGCTCCCGCGCCGGCGTCCGGCAGCTCCGCGTGGTCGTAGACACCCTGCCGCAGACAGACCATGCGGCCGTTTTTTCCGGACGCGATCAGATCGACGGCCAGCGCTCCGAAGGTGTTCGCCACGATCTTGTCAAAAGGGTCCGGGTCGCCGCTGCGCAGGTCATACGTCAGGTCCTGCGTGCGCGACGGGAGGCCGGTGATTCTCGCGATCTCGGTCGCGAGCGCCTCGCCGACGTTCTGCTTGTGGCGGTGGCCGAAGCCGTCGGGAGCGCCGACGTCCTCGAGCGTCCCGCCTTTCCAGATCGCCCCTTCGGAGCAGAGCGCCATCGCATAGCGGCTCGGGTGAGAGTTGTAGTCCGCGGTCAGGGCCCGACAGAGCTCCTGGAGATCGAACCGGTGCTCGGGGATGAGGCAGCGGATGTCGGAGACGGCCATCGCCGTCGCGAGCGCCGTAAAGCCTGCGTCGCGGCCGAAGATGCGAAAGACCCCGATGGTCTCGTGGGACCCCAGGTGCGTGCGCTGCCGGTTGAGAAACGAGACGGCGCGATGCACCGCGGTCGAGAACCCGAGGCAGTAGTCGGTGCCACGGACGTCGTTGTCCATCGTCTTGGGGATCGCGACCACGGGGAAGCCGCGGAGATGCAGCGTCCGCGCATATCCCAGGGTGTCGTCTCCCCCGATCGCGACCAGACAATCGATCCCGAGGTCCGTCAGGTTGCGGATGACGACGTCGGTCAGGTCGAAGTGGTCCGGGCCGACGGGCTGGACGCCCCCGCCGCCCGACCGCAGGAACTCGGGAACGCTTTCGAGACGCATACGGTCCGGGCGCGTTCGGGACGTGTGGAGGAACGTGCCTCCAAACCGGTCGACGGTCCGGACCGTGTCGCCCGTCAGCGGAAGCGTCTCGGAGAAAGCCCCGGAGCCGGCGCTCCGCTTCATTTCCACGGTTCCCTTCCAGCCCCGCAGAATCCCGGTCACGTTCGCATCGCTCGATCCGGCGCGCAGCCAGCCCTGATCCCGGGCAGCGGTGTACACGGACTTGATGGCGGCGTTCAGTCCGGGAACGTCACCGCCCCCCGTCAGAACGCCGATGTGCTTTCCGGCCATGAATCCTTCCTCCCCGCCCCGAAGACGGCGCCTGGCTGCCGGGGCGGAGAGACGTTTTCAGCGGGCTGAGCGGATGTCAAGCGGGGAAGCGGCGTCCGGAGAAAGAACCCCGCGGCGATATCTTCGTAAGCCACAGAAAGAGGAAAACCATGAAGCAAATCCTGCTCGGAGCCCTTCTCGCGCTCGGATCGGCCGTGGCTCTGGCGCAGACACCTATCGAGTTCAGGATCGACGATGCCTGGGGACGCGACTCGGTCCAGTTCGCGACGACGGCGTCTCTGGAGGACATCCTCGGAACCACCAACCAGGTCAGCGGCTTCGTGAAAGCCGATCCGAAGAACCTCAAGGGGCCGGGAACGTCGGCGCGGGTGGAAGTCGACGCGTCATCCTTCAAGACGGGAATCGAAATGCGCGACGGCGGCGTCCGCAAGGCCCTCGGGGCCGAGGCGCATCCGAAAGCGGTCTTCACCCTCGACCGCGTCGTGTCCGCCACTCCGGCGGCGGCCGAGCCGGGAGCGCCCGTCGAGCTCACCGCCGCGGGAACCTTCGAGATCAACGGCGTGAAGAAGCCAGTGGAAGTCCGCGCGAAGGTCGCCTACATCCCGAAGGGCGGCCCCTTCTCCAAGATGAGGCCGGGCAACTTCGTCCGGGTGACGTCGGCCTTCGACATCACGCTGGCGGACTATCAGATCGAGCGCCGGGGACCGGTCCTGCCCCTGCAGGTCGGCGAGACCGCTCGCATCTCGGTCAGCCTCCTGGCAAGCGACGCGACGGCAGAAGAGGCGGAGCAATACCGCCAGACCGCGATCAAGTACATGGGCAAAGCGGCGCACTGAGGAGTGGCCGCGCCGGCTTCGGCCGGTTACTGTCTGCGAAGCGTGTCGATTTCCGTGGCGTATTTCGGGACGGCGACGCGGGTCTTTCCGCCGCACCGGCAGAGCACGGGAAAGAGCTCGCCGACGCTTCCACCGATGCTCTCGGAGGCCGCCACTCCGCACGACTCGCAGGTCCACTCGATCCGCCGGATCTGGAGGCCCATGAACCCGGACCAGAAACCGAGACAGCCCGGCAGATCGGACCAGGTCTCGAAGATCGTCGTGTGGCCGCTTTCGAGCAGGAGGGCCCGCCGGATCGCGGCGATCTCGTTGGCCGAATGCGCATCGAAATGAGCCAGGCGGCCGCGCAGCGCGGCGTCCGTCAGGAGGCCGATTCTCTTCGGCGTGGTCCCTGTCGATTCGCCGACGGTCAGCAGGATCAAACCGGGAGACTCGTCGACTTTCGCGAGGCGTGTCAGGCCGATCGCGAAGCTGCGGGGCGCGGCACGCACCCGGGGCGGAATCGCGCGAGGAATCGTCCCCGGACGTCCCTTCAACGACTCGGAGGCGCGGGAACGCATCGGAACCTTCATGGCAGATACTTCGCGGGAATCGATGAAAGTGTCATGAGCCATCCCTTCGCCGAAGGCCGGCGACGGGAGTCACGAGGTGGACGGTCCGTCGGAGGGGGTCGGGGATTCACTCTACCACCTGAGCGCGGCGTAACGACGCTTCTCTGCGCCGACCTCGACTCTTGACTCTCAACTTTCAACTCTCAACTTCCTATGTCCTTCACGCCGCTCGAAGTCGCCGCCGTCCTCTTCGGGATCGTCAGCGTTTATCTCTCGGTCCGGGAGAACATCTGGAGCTGGCCGACCGCCATCGTCAACGTGACGCTTTATGTCTTCGTGTTCTACCAGGCTCGACTGTACGCGGACATGGCCCTCCAGGTCGTCTACATCGCGATCTCGATCTACGGCTGGTACTCGTGGCTTCACGGCGGGCGCGAACGCGGCGAGCTGCCCGTCTCGCGCGCGACGCCGCAAATCTGGGGGACGGTCGCGTCCGTCGGTGTTCTCGCGGCGGCCGCGATCGGAATCGCGCTCGCTCGTTGGACAGACGCCTCCCTTCCCTATGTGGATGCGTCGACGAGCGCGACGAGCCTTCTCGCGCAGTGGATGATGGCCCGAAAGATCCTGGAGAACTGGATCGTGTGGGTCGCCGTCGACGTCGTCTACATCGGCATGTTCCTGTTCAAGTCGCTCTACCTGACGGCCTTCCTCTACGCGGTGTTTCTCGTCCTCGCCGCGATGGGCTACGTCCAGTGGAAGAAGTCGCTTCTGACGCGGGCAGCCACCCTCCCCTGACGGCCCTCAACGGCGGCGCGGGATTGCCCGTAGACAGGGATGACCGAAAGGAGGCTGCCATGACACTCGGTCCCCCCGCCGCGATCCTCACGGCGATCCTGCTTCTTCCCTGCGCCCCCGCCGATGCTGAAACCATCCTCGAAGCTCCGCCGGAACGCGCTCAACGCCCGAGCCATCTGCTCACGGTCGGACGCGCCTTCACCGTCGAGGCGAAGGGGTGCGAGTCCCGAGGCAAGCGTTTCGTGGTCACGGCGATCCAGCCGATCGATCGATCCAAGATCGACAAGGAGCAGATCCTGAGCGGGGTGTTCCTGCGCAAGCGGGAACTGACCGGCCGCTCCGGGTGGCGCAACGTCGGCTATTCGCCGGATGGCCGCTCGGTCGAGTTCGAGCTGTTTGCGGAGGGAGCCGGAGAAGCGATTCCCGCGGCGGGTGAGACTCCATTCCGCTGCGAATCCCCTTCCCTGTCGCGCGCGGTCGTGGACGTCGAGGCGTGGGTGTTCGACTAGGAAATCGGTAGAGCCATCGTCGAGGCGGTGTACGCCGCGGAGGCCTGGAGCCCCGCGGCGTCTTTGCGTTTTGAACTCGCCACCTTCGAATACCCTGTAAAGAAAATTTCCCCCGGTTTCATCGAGATTTCTTTTGGCGCGGCGACAACAAGGATGCAAGGAGGATTCAGTCATGTTTCTGAAAACCCGTGCATCCCGCCTCGCAGCCTCAGCGCTTCTGTTCTTCGGGTTGGCAGTCTCTTCGGCGTCCGCCGCGACATACCCAAACGGGCGGGCCAATTGCACGAAGGAGCTTCTCGACTGCTATTACCGCGCGGCCGCCCTTCTCGACCCGTGGGATCGGTTCGTCGCAGGCGTGGATTGTCAGATTCAATTCGCAGGGTGCGTCCGGCGTACGATCCTCGGGGCCTGAGACGGATGATCTTCATTCCGCTTATCGTTCTGGCACTCACATCCGGACCGGTGACGGGAACGAAGATTTCTGGCGGCTGCGCCGGCCGTGCCGGTTTCTCGACTGGTACGGTCGGCGTGTTTGCCGGAAGACACGCTCACGGAAACACGACTACGATTCTCGACCTCGGCAAGACATCGTCCCTCCTTTCCTGGCGCTTCGGCGTGCCAACTCCGCATCGCGTCGATCTCGGGCGGGAGGGATCCTCTCTCGACCCGAGCGGCCTGGCCCGGGCGGCCGACGGGACTCTCTGCGCGCTGGCGCATCTCGGCCGGCGTCTGCGTTGTCTCGACGAGAGAAGCGGTACAACCGCCGGAGATCGGGCACTCCCAACGAGGGCGCAAGGAATCTGGGATGTCGCCGGTCGGCTCGTCTATGCCGACTATGAGCTGCGCCCCGAACGACCCCTTCTTCACACCGAGGATGGAAAATCCTTCAGCTCGCTTCGCAGCCGGGGCACTGCCGACTCGCTCGGAACGATGACTGCGAATCTCTTTACCTGCGGGGTCGGCCTCGCCGGCTCGACGCCCTGCTGGTTTCTGGCCTCGAACTCCGTCGCCATGGTGGAGGCTTCGGGCCTCGTCCGGGAGATCCATCTCGCGGCGCTGCTCTCCTCGGGCGGCCGGTATCCACTGAGAGATGCCACCGCCGCGGCGGATGGGAGACTCTGGCTTCTCGTGAACGACCCCCCCGCGAGCGAGGAGAGCCTTGCGGGCGAGGCGCGGCGCCTGATCCGATACTCGCCGCCGGAGCGCAGGTTCGAATCTCTCGAGCTGCCTTCCGCCGCCCGGGCAATCCTGAACGCGGGCGGGGACTCGGCGTTCGTCCTCTTTAAGGATGGAAGCGCCGCCGATTGCCCGATTCCCGCGAAGCCCACACGATGACCTTTCTGCGCATGATTGGCTTCTTTGGACGAGTCACACCCATTCCAGGCTGGTGCTGGGTGGGAATGGCGGCGACCCTTCCCTTCGCGATCTGGATGGAGATGACCAACGCCGGATCGTCCTCCGGATCGGTCATCGGCCTTCTCCTTCTTCAAATGATGGCGGTCTCGACGGGTTTCTTTTCGCACGCACGACGGGGGTTCTACGACCCGGTCCTCGAGCGGAGCTCCCGCCGGTCCGCCGCAATGGCGCATTTCGCCGCCGCCGCCTCGCCCGGCGCCGCAATCTTCGTCGCGATCGGGCTCGTAGAGGTCGTGAGCGCACGCTCGTTCGCCGTATTGGCGCTTGGGCCGGCGGCCGGTGTCGCACTCCTCATGGTCTCGACTATCCCCTGGGCCATCAGCGCGCGCCTGGGCCCTCTTTCGGGCGGAGTTCTCTGGCTGCTCGCTTCTGTTTCGTTCGCCATCAGCGGCTTTGGCCTTCCCCTTCTCGCGGCGATCCGCGTCGCCGCGCAGGTTCCGGTGACGAAGACGATACTCGGTGCTCTCGCCTTTCCGATTGCGCTTCCGGGATTGCCTTGCCCGGCCTCGACGCTCGGCGCTCTGGCCGCGACCTCCCTGGCGGCCCTCGCCGCGACGGTCGAATGGATCGATCGCGCTGACTTTCCTCTCCGTGAGGAGGAGGGATCTTGAGCGACCTCCTTTCCGCCCGCGATCTCTGGAAAAAGTACGGAGCGCACTCGGTGCTCACCGGCGCGGACCTCGTCCTTGCGAGCGGGGAGATCACCGGTCTCATAGGCCCGAACGGCGTCGGAA
>JALYUA010000151.1 GCA_030854005.1 Acidobacteriota bacterium | reverse complement strand
CTTACGGCTCCCCGCGCCCCGGGGAGAGGGCCGGGGTGAGGGGAACCCTTCCCTGGGCCCGCCCGGGCGGCGTTTCGCGGGCCCTTCGTCCGTCTACCGCGTGAGCTCGGGGATCGGGAACGTGCCGGTGGGGAAGGAAGACCGGTGGACCCGTCCTCCCAGGTTCGACAGTTTGATCTCCATCCGGTCGTAACCGCGGTCCAGGTGGTACACGCGGTCGATGACGGTCTCGCCCCTCGCGATCAGGGCGGCGAGCACGAGAGCCGCCGAGGCCCTCAGGTCGCTCGCCATCACGCTCGCCCCTGTCAATGGGGTCGGGCCTTCGACGATCGCCCATCGCCCTTCCAGCTTGATTCGCGCCCCCATGCGGACGAGCTCCGGGACGTGCTGGAAGCGATTCTCGAAGACGGTCTCCGTCACGGTCGTCATCCCGGCCATCTGCGTCGCGAGGGCCATCCACTGCGCCTGCAGGTCGGTCGGGAAACCGGGATGGGGAGCGGTGGCCAGGTCCTGCGGCTCCAGGGTGTCGGTCCCCTGGACCCGGAGCCAGTCGTCTCCGGACGTCACCCGGGCGCCGCTCGAGGAGAGACGCGTCGTCAGGGCTTTCAGATGCTCGGGCCGGCAGCGGGTGACGGTGATGTCGCCCCGCGTCAGGGCCCCGGCGATCGCGTAGGTCCCCGCCTCGACGCGGTCCGGCACGATCGAGTGCTCGGCGCCGTGAAGCCGTTCGACCCCCTCGATCGAAATCACGTCGGTCCCGTCTCCCTGGATCCTCGCGCCCATCGCCCGGAGCAGATCGGCCAGATCCGACACTTCCGGCTCCCGGGCCGCGTTGACGAGCCGCGTCGTGCCCTGCGCCAGCGTCGCCGCGAGCATCGCGTTTTCGGTCCCGGTGACGGTGACGGTCTCGAAGACGATCTCGGCGCCTGCGAGACGCCCCGCCCGCGCCTCGACGTATCCGTGCTGCATCGTGACTTCGGCCCCGAGCCGCCGGAACGCCTCGAGGTGCAGATCGATCGGGCGCACGCCGATCGCGCAGCCACCGGGCAGAGACACGCGCACGAAACCGCTGCGCGCCAGCAGCGGACCGAGGACGAGGACCGAGGCCCGCATGGTCTTCACCAGGTCGTAAGGGGCGTCGGCGGATCCGATCTCGCGAGCCTCCACCGTGACCGCGTCCCGCTCGGCGGCGAGAAAGACGCCGATGTGCTGGAGAAGCTTCTGCATGGTCCGGATGTCGCGGACCTCGGGCACGTTGGTCAGCCGGACCGGCTGCGCCGTCAGAAGCGTCGCCGCGAGGCACGGGAGCGCGGCGTTCTTGGCGCCCGACGTCGGCACTTCACCGGCGAGCCGCGTCGGACCTTCGACCTGAAACCGATCCATGCGTGCGGAGATTGTAAGGGAGAGGGAGCGGAGGCCGGAGATCGGCGGCCGGGAATCGGGAGCCGAGCGACCAACGGGAGCGAGACGGCCGCGGTACTCCGCGGTCCACTGGAATGGTGAGCGAGCCGTAAGTCCGGAATCTCAGCAGGAAGCGCTTCCTGGCCGACGCCTCTACTTTCGCACCAATCGGACCACGCGCGGGATCCCCGCCATGTCCTCGGCGATCCCGTCGAAGCGCCAGGCGGGACGGTTTCGGACTTCCTGTTCGATGTCGCGCGCCTGGCCGAAGCCGATCTCGAAGAGATACGGGGCGCCCGGCGGAAGGACGCGCGGGACGGCGTCGAGAAGCTGGCGGATGCTTTCCAGGCCGTCGTCTCCGCCGTAGAGGGCCAGCTCCGGGTCGTGCTCGGCCACGGTGCGGGAGAGCCCGCGGGCCTCGGACCGCGCGAGATACGGAGGGTTCGAGACCACCAGATCGAACGGGGGAGCCTCGATGGCGGTAAGCCAGTCGGATCCCGCCAGCCACAGGCGGGAGAGAACTCCGAGACGGGACGCGTTATGCCGCGCCAGGGCCAGCGCCTGGACGGACGCGTCGACCGCCAGCGCCCGCGCCGACGGCAGCTCCTTCAAGAGCGTGATGGCGACGATGCCGCTGCCGGTCCCGAGATCGAGGATGCGTCGCGCCCCGGGGGCGGCGCCGATCGACTGCAGAACGAGGACTTCCGTCTCGGGACGCGGGATGAGGCCCCGCGAATCGACCCGGAACGGCCGTCCGAAGAAGTCCCACTCGCCGACGAGGTGCTGGACGGGGACGCCGGAGAGCCGCCTGGTCCACATCTCCTCGAACCGCACGGTCAGAGCCTCGGAGAGCGGGGCGTCGGGCGGCAGGGCCAGGGGATTCGCGTGCCCGAGCGCATGGGCGAGCAGGATCCGCGCGTCCCACGCCGTCGCCTCCGACCCTCCCTGACGCGCGAGGTCTGTCGCGCGGCGGAGCGCATCGCCGATGGTCATGGGGAAGATGTTAAGAGATGAGAGATGAGAGTTGAGAGTCGAGAGTCGAGAGTAACGAGTTCGGAGGCAGCTTGGAGCTGACAGCTGACAGCTGACAGCTGACAGCCTCTTATGCTCTTGCGAGCTCCGCCTTCAGCTTCTCGGCCTGGAAGTACTGCGTGAGCGGCTCGATCAGCTCATCCAGGTTTCCATCGAGGACGTCGGCCATCCGGTGGGTGGTGAATCCGATCCGGTGGTCGGTGATCCGGCTCTGCGGAAAGTTGTAGGTCCGGACCTTCTCCGACCGGTCTCCCGAGCCGACCATCTTCTTGCGTTCCGCCGCGATCGCCCCCTCATGCTTTTCGCGCTCCATTTCGAGGAGCCGCGCCTTCAAGACGCGAAGCGCCTTCGCCTTGTTCTTGATCTGGCTCCGTTCGTCCTGGCACTGCACCACGACGCCCGTCGGGATGTGCGTCAGCCGCACGGCGGAGTACGTCGTGTTGACGCCCTGGCCGCCGGGTCCCGAAGCGCAGAAGCGGTCGACCCGGATGTCCTTGTCCAGCACCTGGATGTCGACGTCGTCCGCCTCCGGCAGGACGGCGACCGTCGCCGCCGACGTGTGAATCCGGCCCGAGCCCTCGGTCGCGGGGACGCGCTGGACGCGATGGACCCCGCTTTCGTACTTGAGGCGCGAGAAGGCGCCCGCGCCCTCGATCAGGGCGGTGATCGCCTTCAACCCCCCGATGCCGGTGTCGTCGCGGTCCACGATCTCGACCTTCCAGCGGCGCCGTTCCGCGTAGCGCTCGTACATCCGGAAGAGCTCACCGGCGAAGAGCGCGGCTTCGTCGCCCCCTGTGCCTGCCCGGATCTCGACGAACACGTTGCGCGAGTCGTTCGGGTCCTTCGGGAGAAGGAGGACCTTGAGCTCCTCCTCGACCGCGGCGAGCGCGTCGTTCAAGGCGGTGCGCTCGGCCGACGCCATCTGGTAGAGCTCGTCGCCGGGAGGCAGCGAGTCGGTCAGCTCGCGGGCGCCCTGCAGCTCCCGGGCGATCCGTGCGCGCTCCTCGATCTTCGCGACGATCGGCTCGAACTCCGACAGGGTTCGCTGGGCGTCCCGGACCGCCTTGTGATCCTGCACGAAGTCCGGGTCCGCCAGGCGTCCCCGGATCTCTTCGTAGCGGCGGCGGATGTCGTCCAGTTTTTCGAGCATGAGTCTTTCCGCTGCGGCTCGAGGCCGTCAGCGCGTACACGGAATTCGGTCCGCTAAGAAGCGGTGTGAAGGGGAAAAGTCGAGCGAACGGAAGGCACGCTTCTACGCGGGCTTTTTCTCGTACCGCTTGCGGAACCGCTCGACACGGCCGGCGGAGTCGACCAGCTTCTGCTTGCCCGTGAAGAACGGGTGGCACTTGCTGCAGATCTCCAGGCGGAGCTCTTTCTTCGTGGAGCGGGTCGTCCAGACTTCGCCGCAGGCGCAGTGGACGTTCACGTCGTGATATTCGGGATGCAGATTCTGTTTCATAGGAACCGCGCATTCTAAGGTAGTCCGGGCGTTCGCGCAAGCGAGCGGGCCGCCCGGAGCCGTGGGGGCGAGGCGGCGCTCTCCAACTTCTTCGAAGGAAAGGACCTTCCGCCGGAGCCGTGGCATTCGGGCTGGGTTCTTGGGAGTAGAATCCGCGAAGGTCCGCCGTGTTTTATCTCTACCTGACCGCGCCCGGCATGCCCGCGCAGAAATTCCTGCTCGATCGGCCTGTCACCACCATTGGCCGATCGTCTATGAACGATCTGCCGATCCCCGACAAGATGCTCTCCCGGCAGCACGCCCGCATCATCCACGACGGCAACGGCGGCGTCTCGATCGAGGACATGGGCTCCCGCAACGGCACGTTTGTCAACGGCGACAAGCTCACCGTTCTCCTGCCGTTGAAGTCGGGAGACCGGATCACGGTCGGTGGCGTCACTCTCAAGGTCGAGTCGGAATCGACGACGCGGGTGCGGATCGACGAATTCGCGGGGGACGCCTCCCTCGACAACACGATTCTGAAGGCGTCGGCGGAGTTGCTCCGCAAGCCGACCCAGACGGATCCCCGGCTGCCGGCGGAGCAGCTTTCGAAGCTCATCGACTCTCTGCGGGTCGTCAACGAGCTCACGATCGAGCTCCTCCGCGACATCTCCGTCGACGAGCTGTTGAAGTTCCTCATGGACAAGGTGTTCGAGACGCTGATGCCTGACCGGGCGGTCGTGCTCCTGCGCTCGAGCGTCACGAGCGAGCTGGTTCCCGCCGTCGTCCGGGTGGCCGAAGGCACATCCGCGGAGGACATCCGCCTCTCCAAGACCCTCGTCGCCGCGGTCGTGGAAAAGAAAAACGGCCTTCTGCTCATGGACACCGCGAGCTCGTCCGGCGTTTCGATGTCGGAGTCGATCCGGCTCTCCGGCATCAAGTCGGTCCTGGCGGCGCCCCTCGAGAACGACGGCGAGGTGGTGGGTTTGATTTACGTGGACAGCCGGCTCGGGCACCGGTCGTTCGAGGAAGCGGATCTGCGCCTGCTGACCTCCCTCGCAAACGTCGCCGCGGCCAAGATCCAGAACGCGCGCCTGATGGCCGAGTCCGCCGAGAAGAAGCAGATGGACCGCGAATTCGCCCTGGCGCACGAGATTCAGAGCCGGTTGCTCCCTGACCGGCCCCCGGTGGTGCCGGGCTACGACTTCCACGGATCGAACGTGCCCTCGCGGCAGGTCTCGGGAGATTATTTCGACTTCCGTCCCCGCTCCGACGGCAAGATCTATGCGGCGATCGCGGACGTCTGCGGCAAGGGAGTCGGACCGGCTCTCCTCATGGCGTCGCTGCAGGCGTCGTTTCACGCGTGGGCCGACGAGAGCGTCCCGGTCGCGGAAATGACGGGACGCCTCTCCGAGGCCATCGCGCGGCGGAGCGGATCGGACCGGTTCATCACGTTTTTCCTGATTCTGGTGGATCCGGCGACCGGCGAGATCGAGTACACGAACGCGGGGCACAACCAGGGCCTTCTGGTACGGGTGAGCGGCGAAGTGCAGGAGCTCCCGTCGCACGGCCTGCCGCTGGCGCTCTTCCCGGGCCGGCCTTACGGCTCGTCCCGGATCGTCCTGGCGCCGGGAGACATCCTCTTTCTCTACACCGACGGCGTGACGGAGGCGGCCAACGCGGAGGGCGAGGAGTTCGGTCTCGACCGGTTGAAGGATTTCGTGAAGACCCAGATCGGACATCATCCGGTCGAGGTCGACGCGGCGCTGGCGGTGACCCTCGAGGACCATGTCGCCGGCGAGCATTTCGCGGACGACCGCACGCTTCTGATGCTGCGCCGGCTCACGTAGAAAGTCCGTGAGCCGGCTTCTCGTCGAAGGCGGAACTCTTCTCGGCCTGAGTGACCGCGCCGACATCCGTTCGGACACGGATCTCTACGCGGAAAACGGAACGATCCGCGGCATCGGCGCGGAGGGGAAACGGCTGGCGTCTGTGCCGGGCGAGCCCGTCGAGAAGATCCCCGCCCGCGGCAAATGGGTCCTCCCCGGCTTTGTACAGGCCCATCTGCACCTCTGCCAGACGCTTCTCCGCAACGGACCGGAGGGGCTCGACCTCCTGTCCTGGCTCGGACGCCACGTCTGGCCCGGCGAGGCAGCTCACGATCCGGAGACCCTCGCCGTCTCCGCGCGCCTCGGGCTCTCCGAGTGCCTCGCGGCGGGGGTGACTGCGGTCCTCGACATGGGTACGGTGCGGCATTCCGACTCGCTGTTTCGCGCGGCGGCGCGGTCGGGGATCCGTTACACGGGCGGCAACGTCCTCATGGACGATCCCGAGACAACCCCGCCGAACCTTCGCGCCACGGCCGAAGAGGGAATGGCGGAGACGGATCGGCTGCGCGCCACGTGGCACGGGAAGGATCGGGGCCGACTGCGCGTCGCCGTGCAGCCCCGGTTCGCGGTCACGTCGACGGAGCCTCTCCTTCGGGCGGCGGCGGAGTACTCGGCGCGGCACGACCTGACCCTTCACACGCATGCCAGCGAAAGCCGGGGAGAGATCGACCTCGTTCGCGGCCGCACCGGGCTCGCCAACATCGAGTGGCTCGACCGGCTCGGCCTGCTGACTCCGCGAACGTGCGTCGCGCACGTCGTTCACGCCGACGCGTCGGACTGGTCGGCGCTGGCGCGAAGCGAGTCGAGCGTCGTGCACTGCCCGTCCTCCAACATGCGGCTCTCCTCCGGCGTCTGCCCGGTGTCCGAGCTCAAGAGGGCCGGCGTGCGCGTTGCGCTCGGGTCCGACGGCGCGGCGTGCAACGATCGCCTGGACCCCTTCACGGAGATGCGGCTGGCGACATTTCTGCCGCGTACGCGCATTCCGCCCTCGTCGCTGTCCGCCTTCGCCGCCCTGCGGATGGCGACGGTCGAAGGCGCCGCGGCTCTGCGTCTCGGACCCGAGCCAAAGCTGGCTCCCGGCGCTCTCTGCGACCTCGTCCTTCTCGACCCGGAGGCGGGATGGGCCCTCCCCGACGCGTGGTCGGAAGAGCCCTACGGCGCGATCGTCTACGCCATGGGTCGCGAGAACGTCTTTGCGACGATCGTGGACGGCGTCGTGCGCTACCGCGCCGGCGATACGACGGTCGGAGGTCTGAAGCCCACCGCGGCCGAAGTGCGGGGCGCGGTCGCCAGGATGAAGGCGGGAATGAGTTGAGTTGAGAGTCAGGACTTAAGAGTTCGATTCTCGGGCCGCTCCGGGCTCTCGAGTCTTTTCCGGACTCTCCGCTCTCGACTCTCGACTCCAACTGTCTTTCAACTCTGAACTGCCTCTCTGCTCTGGATCTCGAGGCGCTTGATGATCTCGTGGAGTGTGGTCGGCTTCATCCGGAGCAGCTCGGCCGCGCGTTTCTGCACTCCGCCCGTGCGCCGGAGCGCCGTTCGGACCAGGCGCCGCTCGTATTCCTCGACCATGTCCTTGTAGGTCGCGCCGTTTTCCGGCAGCCGGACGGGAAGCTCCGACCGGTCGGGCGACAGGACGCTCTCGGGCAAGAGGTCGAGCTCGATCATGCCTCCGGGGCACAGAACCACCGCTCTCTCGATGGCGTTCTCGAGCTCCCGCACGTTGCCCGGCCAGTCGTACTCGAGGAGGGCCCGCAGCGCTTCCGCAGAGAGCCCGGTGATCGACTTGTTGTTCTCCGAGGCGTACACACGGACGAAGTGCTCCGCCAGAAGCGGGATGTCCTCACGGCGCTCGCGCAGCGGCGGAATCGAGATCGAGATCACGCACAGCCGATAGTAGAGGTCGTCTCGGAACTTGCCCTCCGCCACGAGCCGTTTCAAGTCCACGTTGGTCGCCGCGATGATCCGCACGTCGGCCTTCTGGGTCTCGACGCTCCCGACGCGCATGAACTCCTTCTCCTGGATGACGCGGAGGAGCTTCGCCTGCGTCTCGAGGCTGACCGTGCCGATCTCGTCGAAGAAGATCGAGCCGCCTTCGGCGGACTCGAAAAGACCCTTCTTGTTCGCGATCGCCCCGGTGAAAGCGCCCCGAACGTGGCCGAACAGGTTCGATTCGAGCAGCTCGGTCGGCATGGACCCCGAGTTCACGGTCACAAAAGCGGACCCGGAGCGCGGCGAGTGCGTGTGGATGGCGCGCGCGACCAGCTCTTTTCCGGTTCCGCTCTCGCCTTCGACCAGGATCGTCGACTTCGAGGGACCCGCCAGGCGCACGAGCTCGAACACCTTCCGCATTCCCTCGGACTTTCCGATGATGCGGCCGAGCCCGAACCGTCGGGAGAGCTCCTCCTTCAGCCGCCGGTTCTCCTCCGTCAGGCGGCGCGTTTCCGCGCCCTTCTCGACCGTCAGGAGGACTTCCTCGTTTTGAAAAGGCTTGGGGATGTAGTGGAA
>JALYUA010000117.1 GCA_030854005.1 Acidobacteriota bacterium | reverse complement strand
GTTCTGGTTCTCGCGGCGATCCTGTCCGTGGCCTCCGCGATCCGGCTCGCGCTCGACTTACACCGCGACGAGATCGAGATCATGCGCCTGATGGGCGCGACCGAGACGGCCGTCCGGGCGCCGTTCTGGCTTCACGCGACCGGCGAGGGCCTCGCGGGCGGCGCCCTGGCGCTCCTCCTCCTTTACGCCACCTACCGGCTCGGGCTCAACTATCTCGCCCGCAGCCCGCATCCGGTGCTCTCGATGTTCTGGGGCAGCTTCCTCGACTGGCGGGCCGTTATCCTGATGCCGCTGATCGGCGCGGCGGCGGGGCTCTTCGGAAGCATGATCTCGCTGACGAGGAGGACGTAGGACCGGGCCGGGAAACGGGAAACGGGAGCCGAGCGACCAACGAGAGCGAGACGGCCGCGGTACTCCGCGGTCAACTCGATCGGGAATCGAAGGAACGGAGCGTGAAAAACCGAGCGGCGGGGGCCCTCACGACTAACGCTCGACGCTAGAGGCTAGGCAGGAAGCTCGACGCTCACGAACTCACATCCGGATCCCCCAGCAGCCGCGCGACCCCTTCGAGACCCCGCACGTTCTCGCACACCACCTTGACGGCGGAGGTGAGAGGGACCGCGAGGATGGCGCCGGCGATGCCCCAGAGGATTCCCCAGAAGATGAACGCGAGCATGACGGTCAACGGGAAAAGCCGGACTCGGCCGCCGACGATCAGGGGCGTCAGGACGTTGCCTTCGATGAACTGGAGGGCCGCGTAGACAATGAGGACGATCAGCGCCTTCTGTCCGTCGTACTGGAAAAACGCGACGGCCACCGCCGGGATCGTCGAGAAGATCACCCCGACGTAGGGCAGCGTGATGGCGAGGCCCGCGAGAGGCCCCAGGATGTAGTAGTAGCTGACGTGCAGGAGCATGAGCGCACCGGTCGTCATTCCCGCCATGATGAGCATGACGAACGAGAGCCCGAGGGCGAAGTCCGTCATCGTCCGCGAGATCGCTCCCGTAACGTCTCCCGCGAAGCGCCCGTGGCGGGCCAGCATCCCGTCGATGATCCGGCCGAACTTCTCCCGGTCCTTCAGCATGAAGAAGGTCAGGAAGGGGACCGCCGCCGCGTAGAGCAGGAGGTGGAGCGTCTCGCCGACCTGCGCGACGAAGGCGCGAGTGGCCGCGAGCGGCGATTCGCTGATCTTGACCTCGCGCACGGCGCGGGTTTCTTCCGGAAGGATGTTTCCCATCCGTTCCCGGAGGCGGTTGACGAATTCTGTGAACTGGGACAGCACATCGCGGATCCGGTTCTGGTACCGGGGCAGGTCCACGTAGAACTGATTGAACTGCGCCGTCACGTTGATGACGAGGAGCACGATCGCGCCGATCAGCACGAAGAGAAGGAGGAGGATCGCGATGACCCGCGGCACGCCGGCCCTCTCGAGGAGCGAAACGAACGGCCGTATCGCGAACGCGAGGAAGAGCGCGAAGGAGATCGTGATGAAGAACGTGCGGCCGTAGTAGAGAAGAGCGATCGCCGCGGCGAGAGTCAACAGGACAGGGAATCGCGGGCGGGAGGCCGAGCCGGGCGCCGGAGCTGAAAAAGCCCCCTCGGTGCGAGGGGGCTCGATGGAAGATGTGGGAGTGAGGTCCGGCGTCACGTTCCGGAAACGAGGGTCACCACGATCACCGCGCGGCGGTTCCTGGCGCGCCCCTCGGGGGTCGCATTGTCGTAAGCCGCGTCCGCCGAGCCGCGAGCGGCGGTCGTGACGCGATTGGGGTCGATGCCGTGTCTGGTCACGAGGTATTCCTTGGCGGCTTCCGCCCGCTTGGCGGAGATGGCCTGGTTGGCGGGCTCGTTCCCGCCGTTGTCAGAATATCCCGTCACGACGGCGGTCGCGTTCAGGTCGTTCTTCATCCGCAGCGCGATGCCGTCCAGGATCGCCTTGGCAATGTTGGTGAGCCGCGCGCTGGCCGCGTCGAACTGGATCTCATCCCGCGTCATCTTCGGGGTGGGCGGGGGAGGAGTCGTCGTCGTGATGCTCTCGGTCTTCTCTTCCATCACCATCGGCGCGGCCGGGGCGGGCGCCGGCATGACGACCGGGGGCGGGGGCAGCGGCGGCCACGGCGCGTACGTGATTCCGATGAGCCCGCCCACGGGATTGGGCGAAAAGCCCTTCCGGAAGAGCATGTCGAGGTTCGCGTTCAGGGCGGCGTTGACGGCCCAGCCGGTGCGGCCGAAGTAGAACCGTGCCCCCGTGGTCAGGAGCGAGTACGGCTCCTCGGGCAGGTCGCCCCCGTCGAACGTCGTGCGGTCCACTTCGCCGATGACGTGCAGGTAGGGGAGGACCGGGACCTCGACGCCGACAGCGGCGCGGAACTTGTTCGGCACGCGGATGTCGTTGTCGTGCCGCCCGGAGAGCTGGTAGGAGAGCATCCCGGTGACGATCCCCTTGGTGCCCGCGATGCCCCACTCCCAGTCGGTCCGGCGGGACTTGACGCGGTCGATGTCGGCGTCGACCTGGTCGACATGAATCGAGGCCTGGCCCATCGGGATGTGCGCCGCCAGCCAGAGGCCCAGTCGAAAGCCGTTGTCGGCCTCCGAGTAAATGCGGTACTTCGTGGCGATGCGGATCTTGCGGGGCTCATCCGCGCGGAAGCGCCCGAAGAACTGGATTCCGTTCAGGGCGCCGCCCCGCCATCCACCGCGGCTCTCGAACCGTTCCGTTCCCGCCGACGCGGAGATGTCCCAGTCGTCGGTCAGGCCGAGGCCGATCGAGCCCTCCCCCGCCCAGTGCGCATAGAGCCGGTTGCGATAGTTGGTGTCGGAAAAGGCGAGCTGGCCCGCCACCAGGTTTTCCTTCCATCCGTACACCCCGAGGGTGAACTGGCCGGCTCGGGCGGTGTCCGCCGTCGGCATCGTGAAGAGACCGATGTCGCCCTGGTTGCTCGGGGCGATCTGCGCGGAAGCCGCGGCGCCCGTCAGACACACGAGGATACCGAGGAGCGCCGTACGCTTGGCCTTCATGCAGTCTCCTTTCGAACCGGCTCGGGAAAACAGAGATGCCTAATAGAATAAGCCAAAAAAGGGAAAACGCCAAACATCTTTCTGTATCCGGCCCTTGGAGGGGTCGGAAGGCTCAGCGATAGCTGCGAAGGGACAGCAGAAAGCGGACGCCGCCGACCCCCCGGACCACCGTCTTCGCCGCCAGGGCGGACACGAATACGCGGGTCCGCCGGTATGAGAGGCTCGACTCGATCCCGGCCCCCAGGTCCACCTTGTAGTCGCGGAAGGCCCCATAAACCGCCGTTCCGTCGCCGACGTTCCCCGTCCCCGCGTAGCCGACGGCGTAGAGGCTCTCCCAGTCGAGCCCTGCCAGGTTCTTGCGGGCGTCCCGGAAGAACGGCACCGCGTACTCGGCGGTCAGATGAGCCTCGTTGGTGCCGCGCTCGCTCCCGCGATAGCCGCGCAGGGCCTCCCGGCTGTCGAGCGCAAAGAGCTCATACCGGGGGATGGAGAACGGAGTGGAGACCGACGGGTCGAAGTCCTCGCGCACCCGCCTGCGGTAGGGAAAGTACCCGCCGTGAAGGCGCAGGACGAGCCGGTTGCGTCCCGTCGGGATGGCCTGGATCGCTTCGAATTCAGTCTTCACGTAGCTGTAGTCCCCGCCGAGGAAGTCGACTCCCCAGGTCGCCGCCACGGAGAAGCCTCGGCCGTGGGGCCCGATCTCCCTCAGGGCGGTGAAGAGATTGAAGACCCGGTCGCGTGCTTCCCCGACGATCGCGTTCGACCGTTCATCCGACGGCGTCCCGTACTGGTAGCCGGTCTTCAGGTACACGTTCGTCTTGTTCGCGTCGGGCTCCTCGAGCGGGTTGGAGAACGTGAGGCGGTCGAACTCGGCCAGACCGTAGAGCCGGTTATAGAAGTCGAGGGGCACCCGGAGGAGATAGAGGCCCCCGCGCGTCCGCGTGAACTCGTTCGAGAACCGGGAGAGGTCGGAGAACTCGATCGTGTCGAAGAACGAGAACGTCGACGTTCCCGTCCGGCCGTAATACTTGTAGCGGAGAAACGCCGAGATGTCGCCGCTGACGAAGTTGTAGGCGACCTGCATCTCGAAAAGGGAATTGCGGATCGGCTTCAGGAGCCGGATGTCCGCCCGTCCGTCCGGCAGATAGAGATTGAAGCGCGGGAGCAGACCCGAGGTATCGGGTTCCTCCGCCGGAGCCGGCGCGCCCGGGGTCCCCGGCGGCGTTTCCCGCGGCGCCTCAAAATCGGGGCCGGGCGTGACCTGCGCCGCCGGAGTCGGAGAAGGCGCCGGGGAGTCCTGGGCGGGAGCCGTTGCCGCGGGAATCGTCAGGAGAAGGAGAAAAAACACCGCCAGCGCGGGGCGCAGCGGCGCCGCCGCGGGACACAGGCATCGAGAAAGCGGCCGGCCGGCCACTCGGCGGTTCGAAGGGTCTCTCAGGCCTTGGGCTGCATCACGAGCGACATTTTGTCCTGAAAGGACTTCATCTTCGCCGGCCCCCGCATCGAGGAGATCGTCTTTTCCGTCTGCCGGATGAGGTCCCGCACCGCCTCGACGCCCCGCCCGCGGTCGATCTCGGAAAGAGCCTGCTTGTAGGGCCGCTCTACCCCGGGCAGGTTCGACTCGCCGATCGCGATCTCCGCCTCCTGTTTCACGCGCGTGCACAGGATCATCAGGATCTTCTTTTCGTCTCCGAGCAGCGCGGCCGACGACCCCGGGGAAGCGGCGGGAGGCCGAGGGGCGTCGCGCGACTTCATCTCGACGAGCCCCGCCGTGATCAGCCCGTAGAGGATCTTGGCGGTCTCGAACGAGGAAGTCCCGTTACCGCGCGCGATCTCCTCGACGCTTTTCTTCCCGTCGATCCGGATGACGAGGTTCCATTCCAGGGGAGAGAGCGTCACCGGCTCCGCGTCACGGGGCAGAAACGCCGGGACGTACTCGACTCCGGGGATCTTCCGCGAAAGGACCTTCCACTCATCCAGGCGTCGCGCGGACTCCATCAGGAGGCTGGTGTTCGATTTCTGGATCGTGACCGCGTCCGACTCTTCGCCCGGTGTGAACTGGAAGTCGCCGGAAGACCAGATCGCGAGAGCGTAGATCGCCTCCTCGCCGGAGAGATCGCCGATCTTCGCGTGCACCATCTGCCCGTTCTTCAGGAAGATCTGGCCTCGTTCCGTCCCGCGGATCAGCGTGAACAGCCCCGTCTTCCCGGAGACTGAAACCAGCTGAATGATGTCGGGAACGGGGAGCTCCTGGATAGAGCCTTGGAAGGACATGGTTGTGGGCCGGGATGCTAGCAGGGTTGTGGGGGAAAGTTGAGCGTCAAGCGTCGAGCGTCATGAGGGCTCCGGTCTTTCGTTTCCCGTTTCCCGTTTCCCGTTTCCCGACTCCCGTCCGTCTCCCGTCGGCCGCCTGCCGCCTACCGCCTACCGCTATGCACGTGGCATATCGCGACGGCGAGTGCGTCGGCGGCGTCGAGCGGGACGCGGCTGCGCTGGCGGGCGAGCAGCGAGAGGACCATCGAGCGGACCTGGGGCTTCTCGGCGTTTCCGTACCCGACCAGGGCCTTCTTGACGAGCCGCGGCTCGTACTCGAAAACGGGGATTCCGAGCTTCGCGGCGGCCGCGAGAAGGACGCCGCGCGCGTGCGCGAGCTTCAAGGCGGACGCGACGTTTTTTCCCGCGAAGATCGTTTCGACGGAGACGGCGGCCGGACGGCACTCGTCCAGGAGAACGGCAGCCCGGCAGGAAAGCATGTCGAGCTTCGCCGAGAAGGAGAGGGCGGCGCCGGGCCGAAAGACCCCGCAGGCCTCGAGAATCAGCCGGCCTTCTTCGAAGACGACGACGCCGTAGCCGGTCGCAATCGTCCCCGGGTCGAAACCGACGATCTTCAAGGGCGCGCCGCGCCGGGCGAAGGGCGAAAGGCGAAGGGCGAAACGCGAATGTTCACGGGCGCTTCATTCCGGTAAAGGGCAAAGACCGAAGGGCTTCAGACGAGACTCCGGGAGGAAAGAGGCGCCCGCGCGGTCAGAACCGCCGTTCGCCTGCGAGGTCAGGCCTCCTCGACCTCGAAATTCGCGTTCGCCCACACGTGCTGCACGTCATCGTGGTCTTCGAGGGCCTCCATCAGCTTCATCATCTGGTCGGCTTTTCGCTGGTCGAGCTCCACTTCGGTCGTCGGGATCATCGAAAGCTCTCCGACGGCGACCGGGATCTTCTTCTCTTCCAGGCGCGCCTTCACGGCCGCGAACGAGTCGGGGTCCGTGACCACCTCGTGGTACTGATCCGTCGAGCGGACGTCTTCCGCTCCCGCCTCGATGGCGGCCTCCATGACGGCGTCTTCGGTCGCTTTGTCCCTTTCAACCGCGATGTACCCCTTTTTCTGAAAGAGGAATCGCACGGACCCGGATTCGGAGAGGTTCCCGCCGTTCTTCGAGAAGATCGTGCGAACTTCGGGCAGAGTCCGGTTCCGGTTGTCCGTCATCGCTTCCACGAGGACGGCGACCCCGCCGGGGCCGTATCCCTCGTACGTCACCTCTTCGTAGTTGACCCCGGGCAGCTCGCCGGTTCCGCGCTGAAGTGCGCGCTTGATGTTGTCTGCCGGCATGTTGACGGCCTTCGCGTCGTCGATCGCCTTTCGCAGGCGCGGGTTGCTCTCGGGAGCGCCGCCGCCGAGACGCGCGGCCATCGTGATTTCCTTGATGAGCTTGGTGAAGATGCGGCCGCGCTTGGCGTCCGCCGCGCCCTTCTTGTGCTTGATCGTGCTCCACTTGCTGTGGCCGGACATGCGTGCTCCTCCGACAGTCGTTCGCCAGCGCTGAATTATATGTAACGGTCCCTCTCTCCCGCTCCCGCTGTCGGCCGCTCCGAGACTCGGATCACCCGGATGGCTCAAAAAGCACGCAGCGGGAGGAGTCTCCCGACCGAAGGGAGGGAGGAGCCTCTCGCTGCGGGAGCGG
>JALYUA010000082.1 GCA_030854005.1 Acidobacteriota bacterium | reverse complement strand
GCGCGGGAGCGCCGCGCGAAGGGGACCTCCGGAAGCGGCGATGAGCCTGAATCTCAGGACCCGCCTCGGGGGAGCGGGGGAGGCTCCGGAGGGTCGCGAGGCGGCGGAGGGCGCGGCGGCGGCGGACGGGGAGGACGGCGAAGCTCGGGTTCGGGCGCGACGGAAGTGACGTGGAGCGCGTACAAGTCCGCGCTGCCGCCGTCCGAGACTCCCACGCCTGTGCGGACGCCGGCCTGAGAGGCGGCGAGATCTCCGGGCGCGGCGCGGGTCAGCGCCCGTGCTCGAGCACGTCGACGCCGCGCCTGGCCAGCTCGCTCACGATGTCGCCCGCGAGGAATCGGCGGGCGTCCTCCCGTCCTCTCAGCACCGCGTCCATGTGGGCGAGCGTCAAGCCGCGCACGAACAGATGAGCGTCGTCGCCGGAACAGAGCTCCGCGATCGGACGCATCTCCTTCGGCAGCCAGGCGAGCTCGCCGCCAAGGGGCATGTTCCGCACGGCCTCGTGCATTTCCTCCACCGCGTCCAGGAAGTGCATGTGGTCGGCCCGGCGCAGGACCACCATCCTCCGGGTCACCGGAGTCCTGTCGAAGATCTCATGCATCCCGGAGAGCGGCAGAGACGTGTCGTTCTCGGCCACGAGATACAGAGTCGGCACGTCGCGTCTCCACCCGAATGCGAGCGTCGCGGGAATGATCCCGGGCTTCCGCGTCGAAGCGCCGGCCGGAGCGAGGGCGACGACGGCGCGGATGCGAGGTTCGACCTCCACCGCCGCCAGCGCGGTCCAGCCGCCGAAGCTGTGCCCCACGATTCCGATGCGGGACGCATCGAGGCGAATCCCGGAGTCGAAGGGCGCGCCGGTTACGAGACGATCCAGGAGAAACCGCACGTCCGGGACCCGATTCGCGATCAGGGCGTTCAACCGCGCCGCCTTCTCTTCGTCGGTCTCGCCTTCCCGGCGCGCGAGCTCCGGCGCCACCACCTCCGAATGATCCATCGCGGCGACGACGTAGCCGTGGCTGCTCAGGTGGGTGCAGAGGAAAGTCGCCATGCGCCGGGGACCGCCGCCGTGATGGGAGAAGACGAGAAGCGGATGGCTCCCTGGATTCCCCGCCGCGTCGCGAACTGCGTTCTGGCGCCGCGGGCTACCGAATGGAACGGCGAACGAATCCCGGGTCGCGTCGTCCAGATCCTCGCCCGCGTGCGCCGGCGCCGCCGGGTACCAGATCTCCACGGGGAACAGGCGGTTACGCTCTGCATCGGGGGCCGCGATGATTCGAACGCCGACCGGGTGGGGGCCCCGAGAGAAGAGATCATCGGCGGAACTTTCTGCGGTCATGAGAAAAGAATCCTGGCAGATCGCGGTTGTCCGCGGAGGATCCCCGAAGCGGGGGAACCCTCTCGTAGACGGCAAGGGCGAAATGGCTTGACACCGGAATAACTCGTGATCCATAGTTGATTGAACGTTCAACCAATGCCCGAAACCGACACTCGCGACCGCCTGATCGAGACCGCCGCCCGGCTCTTCCACGAGCAGGGGTACGCAGCGACCGGGGTCAGCACCATCCTTCGAGAGGCAAACGTTCACAGCGGAAGCCTCTACTACTTCTTCGCGAGCAAGGAGGAGCTTCTCGGCGCCGTCCTCGACCGCTACATCGATCGTCTGAGGCCGGACATGCTCTCACGGGCCGAGGCGGCGGCGTCGGATCCCATCGAGCGGGTCTTCGCGCTGCTCAGCGTGTACCGGATGGGCCTCGAGATGACGGCGTGCACGATGGGATGCCCGATCGGAAACCTGGCGCTGGAGCTCGGAGACGCGTACCCCGATCTGCGGCGGAAGGTCGAGAAGAACTTCGAGAACTGGTCCGCCGCGGTCGCCGCGTGGCTCGAGCAGGGCGCCGCGCGGTTTCCGAAGCACACCGATCTCGACGCTCTGGCCGGCTTCGTCCTCGTCGTGATGGAGGGCGGGATCATGCAGGCGCGCGCCCGGAAGAGCCTTACTCCCTTCGACGCGGCCGTGTGCCAGCTGCGGGACTACTTCGAACGACTGGAAAAATCCGGCGAACGTGTCGCCCGGAAAATCGAACCTCGAACGAAAAGGAGAAAGTGACCATGCACCGTTCGCGTTACCTCCGCCTTCTTCCCCTGTCCGCCGTACTGCTCGCCGCGCTTCCCCTCATCGCCGCGCCCGCGACGACGTTCACGCAGGGCGCCGTGAAAGTCACCGAGACCCGGACACCTGCCAAGCGGCTCGACTTCGAGGTCGTCGTCCCGGCCACGATCGAGCAGGTGTGGACCGCGTTCACGACTTCCGAAGGGCTCACGACGTGGCTCGCTCCGAGCGCGAAGGTGCGCATGGAGCTCGGCGGCGAGTGGCAGGTCTCCTTCGGTTCCGGCGCCCCCGCGGGAGGAAACATCCTGAGCTGGCTCCCGATGGAAATGCTCTCCGTCAACGCGATGGCGCCGGAGTGGTTTCCGGCCGTCCGCCGTGACCGGACGATCGCGGTCTTTCGATTCGAGCCCGTCGGCGAGAAGCAGACGCGCGTCCGACTGGCCCAGATCGGCTGGAAGGACGGCGAGGAGTGGGACAAGGCTTTCGACTACCTGGGGAAGGGAAACGCCGAGCTCCTGAACATGCTCCACCACCGGTTCACCGCCGGCCCGACGGACTGGAAGGCGATGGCCAATCCCGAGAAGAAACAGCCGACGTCGAACGAAACGCCAGGCGGCAGGCGGTAGGCGGCAGGCGGACCGGGAAACGGGGAACAGGTGAGGGGCGAGCCCGAGGGCAAAGGGCTGACAGCGGACAGCGTTTAGCGGAGGCTGGACTCCGCCTCTCTTCCGTACCCCGGCCCGGGTCTTGCTTCGGGGTCGGTTCATGAAAACAGTGATGATCTTCGTTCTGTTCGGTGGCCTGCTTGGAGCGATCGCGGCGTCCCTGATCGTTCCGCCGACGCTGAGCTGGTACAACGAATCGGGGTTTCTGTCGCAGGGCCAGAACGGGCAGGTCCAGGCGCTCGTCAACATCCCGCAGGTGATCCATTACACGACCACCCGGCTGATCAAGGGCCAGTTGATCGGGACGATCGCCGGCGCGGTTCTGGGCCTCGTCGTCGGAATCCTGGCCGCCCGCGGAGGATCGCGCCGGGCGGTCCCCGCCGCCTCGCCGTCCGTCCCCCGCCCTCCCGCCTGAGGGCTCGGGGTCAGCGCCGGGCGATCACGGCGATCGAGACGTCGTCCTCGGGCGGCTCGTCCCCGCGAAAGACCCTCACCTCTCGAGCGAGGGCTTCCACGAGATCGCCGGGATACAGGCCGGCGCCGGTGCGCGCGATGGCTTCGACGCGCCGTTCCTCGAACTCGACTCCGGCGGCGTTGCGCGTCTCCGAGACTCCGTCCGAATAAAGCAGCAGCCGCTCGAGGGGCTCGAGCCTTCCCGTTTCGACGCCCCAGGTGAGCGGGGTCCGGATGCCGAGAGGGTAGGCGCCTTTTCCGAGCCGCCCGAGGACGTCTCCGGAGGCCGACAGCTTCAGGACCGGAGGATGACCCGCCACGGAGCCGCGGAAGGAGCCGTCCGGAGCGAGCAGGAGATAGACGCAGGAAAAGAAGGCGCGGGGACCGCCCGTCCGCGAAAGGATCCGGTTCAGAGCCGCGAAGACCGCTTCCGGCGCGGGGTCGATGTCGAGCTGCGTGCGAAAGGCGGCGTGCGCCACCGCCATCACGAGCCCGGCCGCCATCCCGTGGCCGGACGCGTCGCCGAACAGCACGGCCAGCCGCCCGTCGGAAAGCGGAACGAAGTCGTAGATGTCTCCGCCGACGGTGTTCGCGATCTCGTTGTGCGCCCCGAGCTCCCATCCGCCCGCGTCGGGCAGCACGCGCGGAATCAGGCTCGCCTGGAGATCCCGCGCGAGCTCGAGCTCGTCACGGAAGTTGATCTTGTCCACGAGCTCCAGGGCGAGCAGGAGAACGACCACGACCAGCGCAAGGAAGAGCCAGCCGTTGTCGAAGTAGACGTGGTACTCGGTCGTGCGCACGACCTTGCCCACCTTCTCCGTCGACCGCGAAATCGAAGGGCCCTGCATGGCAAAGAGGAGGCAGAGAAGGGCCGTCGCGAAGAGGACACGCCGCGCCGGCGCGAGCCGCCGGGAGAGGCCGAACAGGACGGCGTTGGTCGTCCGGAGGAAGCGCCTGATCCGACCGCCCTTCCGCGCGAGCTCTTCGGCGTGGTCAGCCGTCAGCCGGGCGCGGGCATGGCGCCACTCGCGGCCATACAGGCCCGAAATGTCCTTGCGCCCGACCGCCCGGAACGTGCTCCGGGCGAGATCGAGCCAGTCGCGTCCCGACGGCATCGGGCAAGAATAGCTGTCGGCCAATTCTTTCGTTTCCCGTTTCCCGTCTCCCCCCGCCTCCCGCCTCCCGTCTTCTATGGCCCGGTTCTCGCTTCACGGTCCGGCATGCTCGGACCCGATCGGTTCCTGGGACGGGGGAGGGTTCGCACCGCCCGCATGGTGGCGATGGCGGCGGACGCTCTGCAGCTCGGCATCTTTCCCCTCTTCGCGCCGGGCGCCGCCTCTCCCGTCAACGACGCCCTCGACGTGGCCGTCGCGGGAGCGATGACATGGCTGGTCGGCTGGCACTGGGCGTTTCTTCCGTCCTTCGTGGCGGAGCTGGTGCCGGGTCTCGACCTGGTGCCCACGTGGACCGCGGCCGTGTTTTTCGCCACCCGGGGCGAGGTCGGCCGGGCACCGAGGGCCGGCGCCATCGACGCGGAAGTGATTTCCTCCGAGCCCGCCGCGCCGCCGCCTCCCCACCGCTGAGGCGTCGTTCTCCCGGCCTTCGACGGAGGACGCCGCCGGCGTCTGTTCTCAGGCGGCGGCGAGCGCCCGGTCGACGGCGGCCTTCGCGAGCAGCCGCGTCGAATCGAGCGTCGGGAGGACCGATTCTTCGGGCCGCACGATCAGCGGGATCTCCGTGCAGCCGAGGACGGCCGCGTCGCAGCCTTCCTCGCGCAGGTTTCGAATCTCCTCGTTGAACATCTCACGGGTCGCGTCGGTGAAGACCGCGTTGACGAGCTCTTCGAAGATCGCCCGGTTGATCGTCTCGCGCGCCGAGGCGGAAGGCACGCGCATCTCGATGCCGCGCCCGGCGAGCACGTCGCGGTAGACGGGTCCCTCCATCAGATAGCGCGTGCCGAGCACTCCGAGCCTTCGAAATTTCCGGCGTTCGGCCGAGGACGCGACGACCTCCGCGATGTGCAGCCACGGAATCGGCGAGCGAGGCAGCATGGCGGGAAATGCCTCGTGGACCGTGTTGTCGGGACAGATCGCGAAAGCGGCGCCGGCGCGGGCCACCTCGTTGGCGCCCTCCAGAAGGAGGTCCGAGACGCCGCCCCAGTCCCCGGCCCGGATGTGCTCCATGTGCCTCGCCATCGGAATGGCCGAGAGCGTGATCCTCGGGTGGTCGTGCGCTCCCATGCGCGGGATGGCTTCGAGGCAGACCGTCCGATAGCAGAGCGCGGCGCCCTCGGCGCTGCACGCCACGATCCCGATATGCGCTGCGTTCATTTTGTGGATTCTATGGTTGCGGCGATGAGGATTCGCGCCTCTCCCGTCTGGAAGCTCGACGCCGAACGCTCCACGCTCGACGGTCCCTCCTGATAGTTTGGCGTCGAAGAAGGGAGACCTCCAATGAGCCCATCTGTTCTCTCGCCTCGCGGCCGCTGGCTCCGCGCCGCGGCTCTCGCCCTGATCGTTCTTGCTCCCGCGTGCTCCAGCGCGCCCGCCGACCGCCCTCCCGCTCCGACGTTTCCCGTCAGCGGCTCGGCCGCCGACCTGAAGGGACTCGAGGGGCGCTGGGAGGGGGAGTACAGCAGCGCGGAGACGGGACGAAGCGGAACGATCGTGTTCGAATTTCGCAACGGCGAGGGCTCCGGGGACGTCCTCATGATGCCGAAGGGCTCGACGGAGCCGCTCCGGCCCAACCGGCACGAGGCGGTCGCCGACACGCTTCGGACCATGCCGGCCGTGCTGACGATCCGCTTTGCGCAGGCGTCGGGCGGCGCGCTGGTCGGAGACCTCGCGCCCTACGTCGATCCCGATTGCGAGTGCGAGGCCCGGACGACCTTCCATGGCCGCCGCTCCGGCGATGCCATCGAGGGCTCATTCACTTCGACGACGATGCAGCCTTCGGAACGGCGCGTGAGCGGCAAATGGAACGTCTCGCGAAGCAACCGCAAGCCGGAGAAATTGAAGACCGACAACTGACGACCGAAAACTACCTCCGCTTTTCCTCCAGACCCTTCAGCCGCTTCTCGAGCTCCTCGATCCGGTCCCGGAGACGGCGGATGTCGTCCCGCCGCGGGAGGCGGAAGGCCTGGGTGTCGAAGTCGAAGTGAAACGGCCGGGAATGCATCTCGCGCCGGAGCTCCCGGCCGAGCTCGCGCCCCATCCGGCCCGCGTCGCGGCCTATGTCGCGGCCCACGTCGCCGCCGACGTCGCGGCCAATGTCGCGGCCAAAATCCCGCCCGAAATTGCGGCCGAAATCGCCGGCGAGGAGATCCGCCTCGTGGCGCGAACGCGCTTCGACCTTGACCTGGACGGTCCGGGCGGCGCGGTGGCGCACGAGCTCCACCTTCAGGGACTGCCCCGCCTCTTTGCGCCAGACCATCCGCGCGAGCTCCCAGGCGGAGGAGACCTTTTCTCCGTCGA
>JALYUA010000067.1 GCA_030854005.1 Acidobacteriota bacterium | reverse complement strand
CCCCGAAGCCGCCGGCTGCCGCCGCGGCTCCTTCGTTGCCGGCCGCGCCCTCCCCGGCCGGCCGGTCGGAGTGGCTGGCCCGGGCCGCGCGCGACCGGGCGCGGCTGAAATCCGGCCGGGCAACGCGCTACGCGATCCAGCTCGAGCTGGCCTGCGAGGTGCCTTCTCTTGCCGACGCCTGGAAGCACGATCGCCCCGCGGGCTCGATGTGGCTTCTGACCAGCCGGCACGGTTCCCGCGACTGCTTCCGGGTCCTCTGGGGGCGCTATCGCACGCTCGAAGCCGCGCGCCGGGCCAAGTCCGGGATCCCGTCGTTCTTCTCGACTCCCGGCAACCATCCGGCGGTCGTTTCCGTTCCCTGACCATCCCCGGGCCCCCGGGGCCGGAGGTCGACGCAACCGGCTGTCGGCGCGGCGTTTCCGAACGACGGGAGGGCGATTCCGGCTCGATTCTGTTACCCTGTCTGCACTTCCGCTGATCATGAATACACCGCGCTCCGGCTTTCGGGGTTCTCTGGCGGAGACTCCGCTTCCGCAGGTTCTCCGCCGAATTTTCCTCGAAGGGCTCAAGGGAACTCTGACGCTCGTTCGGGGCGACGAAACCCGGCATCTGTTCTTCGAGAAAGGGGAGCTGCGCACCGCGACCTCTTCCCGCGAGGGACAGCGGATCGGCGCCTTTCTGAAGCGGCGCGGCTGGATCACCGACGAGGACCTCTCCTGGGCTCTCGAGACGGTCGCCAAGCAAGGCCGCGCGCGGCTCGGAAAGATTCTCGTCGAAAAGGGTCTGGTGTCCCGGCAGGTTCTCGACGCGGAGATGCGCCGGCTCGTCGAAGAGATCGTCTTCTCGACCTTCGAGTGGGACCAGGGGGAGTACCGGTTCCAATCCTCGACCGGAGTGCTCGATCCCGACGTTGCCTTGACGCTCTCGACGGCGGCGATCATCGTCGAAGGCATTCGGCGCCTCCCCGAAACCGACGCCTTTCAAAAGCGCCTCGGCGACGGCCACGCGGTGCCCAGCCTGGCGCGCGACCCCATGTCGCGATACCAGTACCTGCCTCTGACCCCTCAGGAGGCGTACCTTCTCTCGCGCATCGACGGCGCGCTGGACCTCGAGTCGCTCCTGAAGATCGGAGGCGGCTCGCGCGGCTCCGCGGCGAAGACCCTCTACGCGCTCTTTTCCTGCGGGATCGTCGAGTGGAAGACCGAGGGCACCGCGACGGGCCACGCCGGGGGATTCGAGGGACTGAACGTCGTCGTCGACGCGCAGCCGCCGGACGGCGCGCCGGGCCACGCCGAGCTCGTGAAGAACACGTACCGCCGCATCGACTGGCTCACCCATTACGAGCTGCTCGGCGTCGCGTCGACGGCGACGCCGGAACAGATCGGCAAGGCCTACTTCGAGCGGAGCCGCCTCTTCCATCCGGACCTGCGGCACCGCGGCGACCTGCGGCAGTTCGAGCGGGAGCTCGCGGCCGTCTTCGAGCGGCTGAAGCTCGCGCACGACGTTCTCTCAGATGCCGACCATCGCCGCGAATACGACGAATCCCTCGAATCCGCCCCGGTGCCCGTCGCGGTGGCCGAGACGTCCGCGAATCCCGAGGTGCGCCGCCACCTCGCCGAGCAGAGTTTCCGGCGCGCCCGCGAGCTGATCGCGCAGAAGGACTTTCACCCCGCGGTCGAGATGATGCGCGAGGCCATCCGCTTCGTGCCGGACAACGCCGAGTACCGCTTGTGCCTGGGGCAGGTGGAGCTGCGCAACTCGCTCTGGATCCCGAAGGGACTCGAAAACCTGAAGGAGGCCGCGCGCCTCGAGCCCCGGCGCGTCCCGTTCATCCGCACCGCCGCCCGCGCCCTCCACGAACACGGCCGCAACGAAGAGGCCGAGCCGTTCGCCCGGCGGCTGGTCGACCTCGATCCGTCTCCCGAGAACCAGGCGCTCCTCAGGAGCATCCTCGCGGGCGCCGTTCCTGCGCCCGTCGAGGAGGAGACGGACGCCGATCCGCTGGCGGTCCTGGACTCGCCGACCTCCGCGGACGAGGTGACGCTCGAGCGGTCCGCGGCCGCGCTGGCGCGCGGTCAGGAAGAGCGGCCCGGCCTCCTGTCGCGAATCTTTCGATCCCGGAATTGATCCCTCTTCTCACGGGACTCGGCCTCGCCACGGCGGCCGGGTTGAACGCGTGGTCGGTCCTTCTGATCTTCAACGCGCTCTACGCTCTCCTCCCGCAGGATTTTCCGGGCGGTCCCGCCGGTTTTCTGGCGAGCCCCGCGATGCTCCAGATCGCGATCGTGATGTTCATCGCCGAGTTCGTCGTGACCAAGATCCCGCTGGTCGACCGCTTCTGGGAGGCGGCGCACACCCTCCTGCGGCCGATCGTCGGCGCGCTGCTCGCGCTGGCCGCCATCGGCGAACAGTCCCTGCTGGCGAAGATCGGCACCGCGCTGCTCGCGGCGGTCGTGACCCTGGCGGCCCACGCCGCGAAATCGACCAGCCGACTGACCTCGACGGCCGCGACGCGCGGCTGGACTCAGATCGCGCTGTCGGTGGCGGAAGACGTCGTCGCCGTCATGCTCGCCGTCCTGCTTTTTTTCCAGCCGTGGCTGACGCCCCTCTTCCTGGCGGCGCTCGTCGTCGGGCTGCTGATGCACTGGCCCCGGGTCGCCCGCGGTCTCCAGGTCCTCTTCTTCCGCATTCAGCATCCGCGCCGGCGCACCGAGACCGGCGCCTGACGGCGCCTCTTCAGAGACCGGGCCGTTGCCGTACGTCCTCGACGGAAACAATCTGATCGGCTCGGAGCGGCGGGCGCGGACTCCCGGAGAGGACGACCGGTCGGCCTTCGAAACCGAGCTCGCCGGGCGGTTGCGCGGAATGCGCTCGTCGGTCCGGGTTTTCTACGACGGCCCGCCCGAACGCACCCGGACCCTCGGGACCCTGACGATCCGCCGGCCGGGAGGATCCGCCGACGACGCCATCCTCCGCGAGATCGCCGCGGCCGCCGACGCGAGAGAGATCACTGTCGTGACGGCCGACCGGGACCTCGCCCGACGATGCCGCGACGCGGGCGCGAAAACCCTCGACCCGGCGCAGTTCTGGGAGAGGTTTGGGAAGGGGGACACCGGCGGGCGAACGGGCCCCCAGAAAACGGAAGCCCGGGTGGACGTCGAAGAGTGGATGAAGTACTTCTCCGATCCCGAAAACAAGAAACCGTAAGACTCCCGCGTTCCCGCCTCCGGCGTTCTCGCCTCCCGTCTCCCGCCTGCCGCCGCTGCCGTGCGGCCGCGGATATACTCCTCCCGGCTCCGAGCGGGCCACGTGATCGTCCCGAGCAATCGGGGAGGAAAGTCCGAACTCCGAACGGGTGGCATGCCGGGTAATCCCCGGTCGCGGCGACGTGAAGGAAAGTGCCACAGAAATTAAACCGCCTTCTGCCCTTCGCGGGGTGGACGGTAAGGGTGAAACGGTGCGGTAAGAGCGCACCGCCCCGGCGGCAACGCCGGGGGCAGGGTAAACCCCATGCGGAGCAAGGCCAAATAGGGAGGCGGAGGGTACCCGTCCCGTTCCACTTCGGTGGACCGTCTCCGGGTCGGCTGCTGGAATCCGGGAGCGATCCCGGGTCTAGAGGAATGATCGCGGCCCCGGGCAACCGGGGAACAGAATTCGGCTTACCGGCCCGCTCGGGGTCTTTTCGTCACCGACTCTGTGCTCCACTCCCCGCGCGCCGGGGGAGAGGGCCGGGGTGAGGGGCGGCACAACCAGCCTGACAGGTTCGAATCCCGAGAGAGATGCTCGCTCCGAGCCGGCACCCCGACCGGTCCCCTCGTTGA
>JALYUA010000057.1 GCA_030854005.1 Acidobacteriota bacterium | reverse complement strand
GAAGGGCATCTCGTTTTTGGCCGAGCCGGGGACGTCGACCGCGCTCGTCGGCCCGTCCGGGTCCGGCAAGAGCACGATGATCGGCCTCGTCGCCGCCTTCTACCGGCCGACCGGCGGGAAGATCCTGGTCGACGGCCGTGACCTCGAAGACGTGAGGCTGTCGGATTACCGCGCCCAGCTCGGAGTCGTGCTGCAGGACAACTTTCTGTTCGACGGCACGGTGCTCGAGAACATTGCGTACGCCCGGCCCGACGCCTCCGACGAGGAGGTCCTTCGCGCGGCGCGGATCGCGCGCTGCGACGACTTCGTGGAGAAGATGCCGGACAAGTACGAGACGATCGTGGGCGAGCGCGGCATCAAGCTGTCCGGGGGGCAGCGGCAGCGCGTGGCCATCGCGCGTGCGATCCTCGCCGACCCGCGCATCCTGATCCTGGACGAAGCGACCTCGTCGCTCGACAGCGAGAGCGAAGCCTTGATCCAGGAGGGGCTTTCAGAGCTCATGCGCGGACGCACGACCTTCGTCATCGCCCACCGGCTTTCGACGATCCGCAACGCCGACACGATCCTCGTGGTCGAGGGAGGCGAGATTGTCGAGCGGGGGCGTCACGAGGTGCTGCTCGCCCGCGGCGGTCGCTACGCCGACCTTTACAACCGGCAGTACGGCGTCGAGGCGAACCTCTTCCGAAACCCGGGCGAAACGGAGAAGGAGCCCGAGGAGGAGGCGGCGCCGGCCGCCGCCGCCGACGCGGGCGTGGCGCGGATGCCCCTCGTGGGAGGGTAGGCGGTAGGCGGGAGGCGACGTCAACTCGAATCGTGCTCTGAGACACGAATCGGGAAATCGAAGAAGAAACTCACGCACCAAAAAATGGGCGGGGACAGCCCCGCCCGTATCTCGTTTGTGAGGCCCGACGGCTAGCTGCGGCGGCCTCCGCCCAGAAACCGGAGCATGAAGAGGAACAGGTTGATGAAGTCGAGGTACAGCGAGAGGGCTCCGACCACCGCGTAAGAGCCCGTCTGCCCCTCCGGCGTCGCGACCGCCCACTGTTTCAGCCGCTGCGCGTCCCACGCGGTCAGCGCCGTGAACACGATCACTCCGATGATCGAGATGCCGAACTGCAGGCCCGCGCTGTGCCAGAACATCCCGACGAGGCTGGCGAGGATGACCCCTATCAAGCCCATGAACGCGAACTGCCCGACGCCCGCGAGGCTGCGTTTCGTGGTCGAGCCGAAGAGCGCGAGCGCGCCGAACATCCCGGCCGTCACGAGGAACGTCGCCGCGATCGACTTGCCTGTGTACATCAGCAGAATCATCGAAAGCGTCACGCCATTCAAGGCCGAGTAGGCGAGAAAGAGCCCGGCGGCGGTTGTGGGCGAGAGCTTCGCGACGCGCGCCGACAGATAGAACACCAGACCGAGCTCGGCGATCACGAGGCCGAAGAACAGCATCCGGTTCGTCGCGAGAATCTGCGAGATGGCGCTGTGCTCCACCGCGAACGCGACCGAGGCCGTAACCCCCAGCCCGACGAACATCCAACCGTAGACTTTCCGTAGAAACGCGGTGACCCGTTCGGCCGTGTCGACTGTGGTCGTCGTGAAGGCCGAGGACGGGGTCATGTCGAATCCTTGCGCCATGTCTTTCGCTCCTTGTGGGCGCATCCGCCCGACATCAAAACGTCCCCGCCCGGCCGCCGATTCCCGCGCCGGGGCGGCCGCAGCGGCCCGCTCCGGCAGTCTATAGCCCGCCACCCGCCCCCCGCAGGGCCCGACCGGGAGGGATTATTCTTCGCACCCTCCGGATTGAGGAGGCGGCATGCGGACCCGGCGGCTCCTTTCGGCGCTCCTGATCGTCACCGGGCTCGCCCTCTGCGGCCTGGCGGCGAGCCATTACGTGCGCGGATGGCAGGCCCAGGCCGAGGGCCGGCGGCAGCTCGCCGGCGGCGGACGCCGGGAGCATCCCGGAGTCGAGCGCGTCTCGGACAGGCTCGGGCTCGACTCGGACGACATCCCGCACTCGGGCGTGATCCCCCCCGACTACCCCTACGGCGAGCCGCTCGCCCGGCTGAAGATCCCGGCCGCCCGGATCGACGCGGTGGTTTTTGCGGGCGCCGATCAGGACACCCTGGAGAAGGGGCCGGGGCACGTTCCCGGAACGGAGATGCCGGGCGCGGCGGGTCCCTTGAACAACTGCGTGATCACGGGCCACCGAGACTCTCACTTCCGGCGCCTCGGCTGGCTGAAGGAGGGCGGCGAGATCGAGCTGGACGCTCCGGCGGGAAACCGCCGCTACCGGGTCGTCTCCCGCGAGGTCGTCAAGCCGGATGCCGTCCGCGTCCTCGAGCCCACGGCGAGCCCGCGCCTGACGCTCATCACCTGCTACCCGTTCAACTACATCGGGCCCGCGCCGAGGCGGCTGGTCGTGGTCGCGATTCCGATCCCGAAGTAAGGTCGGTCAACCCATGACGACGTCGATGCGGTGCGCCCGGCCGTCATCGACCAGCGGGATCTCGCGCGCGCCCTTCGGCTGCGGCGCCCCGTCGACGGAAACGGACGCGATGCCGCGGGTGGCGCCGTTCGGATTCCTGACCGAGAGCTCGTAGCGCGCGGAGTGGTACCGGAAGGCGATCTCGAATCCCTCCCATGACCGCGGGATGCACGGATCGAGATGGAGCGAGGTTCCTCGCAGGCGGAACCCCAGGATCCACTCGACTCCCGCGCGGTACATCCAGCCGGCCGAGCCCGTGTACCAGGTCCATCCTCCGCGTCCGATGTGCGGCACCTCGTTGTAGACGTCGGCGGCCGCGACGTAGGGCTCGACCTTGTAGCGGTGGAGGCCGGCGCGCGTCGACGCGTGGTTGACGGGATTCAGGATCGAGAAGAGCTCCGTGGCCTTGTCGCCCTCGCCGAGCGCCGCGAACGCGATGACGCACCAGAGCGCGGCGTGCGTGTACTGGCCCCCGTTTTCCCGCACGCCGGGGAGGTACCCCTTGATGTAGCCCGGATCGACCGGCGCGCGGTCGAACGGCGGGGTGAAGAGGAGGACCAGCCCGTCGCCGCGGCGCACGAGGTATTCCTCGACGGCGGCCATCGCCCGGCGCACGCGCTCGGGATCGCCGGCTCCCGAGATCGCGGCCCACGACTGCGCGATCGAGTCGATCCGGCATTCTTCGTTCACCGCCGAGCCGACCGGCGTTCCGTCGTCGAAATAGGCCCGCCGGTACCAGTTGCCGTCCCAACCGGCGCCCTCGAGCGCCTCCTTGAGCTCCGCGACACGCGCGCGCCAGCGCTCCGCCCGCTCCGTTTCGCCGCGCCTCTCGGCGATCGACGTGAACTCCCAGAGCGCCGTGTGGAGAAACCATCCGAGCCAGATGCTCTCCCCCTTGCCGTGCTCACCGATTCGATTCATCCCGTCGTTCCAGTCGCCCGTCCCCATGAGCGGGAGCCCGCGCTCGCCGGCCGCGAGGCTCACGTCCAGAGCGCGCGCACAATGCTCGTAGAGCGTCGCGTCCTCCGACGAGATCTCGGGCTGGAAGAAGCGCTCCGTTTCTCCGGCGGCCAGGGGCGCGCCTTTCAAGAACGGAAGGCGTTCATCGAGTATCGCCCGGTCCTCGGTGACGTCTAAGTAGTGGACGACGCAGTACGGCAGCCAGATGCGGTCGTCCGAGATGCGCGTGCGAACGCCCTTTCCGGACGGGACGTGCCACCAGTGCTGGACGTCTCCCTCGGGAAACTGGCGCGAAGCGGCGCGCAAGATCTGCTCGCGCGTCAGGTCCCGCCGCGAGACGGTCAGCGCCAGGACGTCCTGGAGCTGGTCGCGGAAGCCGAACGCGCCCCCCGCCTGGTAGAACGCCGAGCGGCCCCACACCCGGCACGCGAGGGTCTGGTACAGCAGCCAGCGGTTCAGCATGAGGTCCATCGACCGGTCCGGCGTCGAGACCGACAGCGCGCCCAACACGTCGTCCCACTGCCGCTGGACGGCCGCGAAGGCGGCGTCGATGCCGTCGGCCCGGAAACGCTGCACGAGCGATCGCACCCCGGCCTCATTCCGCGCATGCCCGAGGAGAAAGACGACGGCTCGCTTCTCTCCCGGCGCCAGTCGGATCTTCGTCTGGAGCGCGGCGCAGGGGTCGAAGCCCGCGCCCACGCGGCCGGAGAGGCGAGCGCCGCGGGCGAGGCCGGCAGCGCTCTCCAGGCGGCCGTTGCGGCCGAGAAACTCCGTCCGATCGGTCGTCCAGGCGGAGACCGCCGAGCCGAGATCCGCGAAGGCGAATCCTTCGAAGTCCTCGTTCCAGGCGTTTCGCGCCAGCAGCGCTCCCGTTTCGCTATCGCGCTCGGTGACGATGAAGGGCGCCATCGCGCTGCGCGAAGTGCCGAGAGTCCACTCCGCATAAGCGTTCACGGAAAGGACGCGCGTCTCCGAAGAGCGGTTCTCCACCGTGAGCCGCGAGATCTTGACGCTCTCCTCGACCGGCACGAACTGCAGGAGCTCGAGCTTCAGGCCCGCCACGTCGTGCTCGAAGCGGCTGTATCCCTGCCCATGCCGGGCGACATAGGGAGCGTCGTCCCGGACGGGGAGCGCGGTGACGCCGAAGACTTCGCCCGTCTCCTCATCGCGCACCAGGATCGCCTCGCCGGGGGGATCGCTGACGGGATCGTTCGACCACGGCGTGAGCTGATTCTCGCGGCTGTTGCCCGCCCAGGTGTAGCCGCTTCCCGAGTCGGAAACGAGGAAGCCGAAATTCGGGTTGGCAACGACGTTGATCCAGGGCGCTGGAGTCCACTGGCGCTCCCCGAGGATCGTCACGTATTCGCGGCCGTCGTGATCGAAGCCTCCGAGCCCGTTGAAGAACTCCAGCCCCTGTTGCGAAGGGGGCGTCTCGGCCGCGACGCGTCTCAAAGGCAGCGCCCGGGGGGCCGGGGGAGCCGGAGTCGCGCGCAGAAGACGCACGATCTGCTCGGAGAGACTTCCGTGGCGGGAGAGGAGAACGACGCGCGCCGCCGTCAGGAGGAGATCGCGGTCCTCATCGCTCAGGCGGTCGCCGCGAAGGACGAAGATTCCGCCGGTGTCTCCGGCCTCTCCCGAGATGCGCTGGCGCGTCCGGACGAGCGCCTCGAGCGCGCCCTGCAGGTCCTCCCCGTAGGACGTCGCCTGCTCGTTGATCACCGCGAGATCAACCACCAGGCGTTTCAGGCGGAAGTATTCGTGGGCCCGGAGGAGCTGGCGGACGATGTCCTGATCGTCCTCGCTGTCGATCCGAAGCAGCACGATGGGATGGTCTCCGGAGATCCCGTGCCGCCAGAGCGCCGACTTTCCCTTCCGGTTTCTCGCGAGCACTTCGCCCGGCGCCCGCAGGCTCGGGTCGAAGTAGACCAGCCGGGTCGCGAGCCTCTGGAAGAGGTGCGCTTCGTCCGGCGTGATCGAGAGGTGGCGCAGCTGGATCTGCGCCTGGGTCCACGCGAGCATCGTGGTCCGGTCGAACGCGGCGCCCTCCCGGTACTTGTCGACGAGGCCGATCGCTTCTTCGCGGCTGTCGGCCGCGAGGGTGACGTACTGGATGCGCGCGGTCTCGCCGGGACGGATCAGGACGCGGCGCCGCAGCGAGAAGACCGGATCGAGGACCGGGCCCGTGGTATTCGAGAGAAGCCGCCCCGCTTCGAGCGACGCCGGGTTTCGGACCGTCCGCCCGCGGCCGAGAAACCGCGCCCGGTCGGTCTCGTACTCGAGGGTGCCTACCGTCTCTCCGTCGACGCGCGCGGCGTGCGCCGCCCAGATCGGCGCCTCCGACGCCTCCCGGGGCCTGCGGTGCGCGAGCAGCGCTTCCGGGCCGGGGAGAAACTCCGTCTGGACGAACAGCTTCGAAAACGCCGGGTGGGACGAATCGCCAGCCGGGGACGCCAGGGCGAGCTCGAGATACGACGTCACCTCGATTTCCCGCGGACGAGTCCCGTAGTTGGTCAGCGAGAGCTGGCGCACCTCGGCGTCGGCCTCCGGGGAAACCACGATCAGGAGTCCGGTCGCGATCGGCCCGTCACGCCGGTGGATTTCCACGCGGTCTTCGTAGAAAACGGCCTCGTAGGAATCCGCCTCCACCCCCGAGGGCTGGTAGCCGGCGGACCAGACGCGAAGGCTCTGCGTGTCGCGCAGAAAAAAATACGTTCCCCAGTCGTCGCGGGTGACGTCCTCGCGCCACCGGGAGATGTCTCGATCCTTCCAGCGGCTGTACCCGGACCCCGCCGCCGACGTCATCACGCTGTAGCGGCCGTTAGAAAGGATGTGGCCGCGCGGGATCGGATCGTGCGGGGACCGGAACCGCCGGAGCACGGGCGGAACGAAGTCGCGGACGTGGAGCGGCGATCGCACTTCTTCGGCCCGCGGGCGGGCCACGGCGACCGCGCGCGGCGTGCGCTCCTGGAGGAGCATCTCCGTCGCCTGGACGGACGGCTCGGAGTGGAACCGCTGGCGCATGACGCCCTCGAGCAGCACGTTGGCCAGCGCGACGATCGTCATCCCCTGGTGGTGGGCCATGAAGGCGCGGACGATCGCAATCCGTTCTCCCGCGGGCAGCCGGGAAGGCGTCGCGTCGATCGACTCGTAGAAGCCGTACCGGCCGCGCGCGCCGATCTCCGCGAAACGTCGGAAATTCTTCGCCGCCGCGGACGGGTCGATCATCGCGGCGAGACCGGTCGCGTAGGGCGCGACGACGAGATCCTCCGACAGTCCGCGCTTCAGGCCGAGGCCGCTCACGCCGAAGTTCGAGTACTGGTAGGTGAAGTCGAGATCTCGCGCGTTGTAGGCAGCTTCGGAGACGCCCCAGGGAATGCCCCGCTCTTCTCCGAATCGGATCTGGCGCGCGACGACGAGCCGGCTCGTCTGGTCGAGCAGGCTTCCGCCGGGAACGTCGAGCACCAGGTCGGGCATCAGGTACTCGAACATCGACCCGGACCACGAAATGAGCGCCGAGCCCTTCCCGACGGGGGTCAGCGCCCGGCCGAGGCGGTACCAGTGGGAGGCGGGCACGTCGCCGCGCGCGATCGCGAGGAAGCTCGCGAGACGCGCCTCGGAGGCGAGGAGGTCGTAGTAGCCGGGGTCGAGCCGTCCGTCCCCGGCGCGGTACCCGATCGAGAAGAGCTTGCGCTCGGGATCGAAGAGGAATCGGAAGTCCATCTCTTCGAGATATCGAGAGGCGTCGCGCGCGACGTCCAGGAAAACCTGCGCCAGCGCCCGGGCCGCGTCGGCGGATCTCTCGAGCGAAGAGATCCGGGAGACGAGACCCGGAGACCGGTCGGAGAGCTCCCGCAGCGCCAGCGCCGCCGTTTCGTAGCGGTCTCCCGCCGCGGCAAGAGAGATCTCCTCGCGATCGAGCTCCTCGAGAATCGTCCGCGCCGGCGGCCCGAGATCGCCAGCGGGAGACGCCCAGCCGAAGAGCGCGGCCGCGTCCTTCCGCGCGCTCGCGATCGTTCCGCGCGCCGCCCGCGCCCAGTCGACCGCCTCCTGCGACACGGCGCCGGGTTCCTCGAGCGAAAGCGCGTGCGCCGTGTCGAGCAGCGTATCGGCGTGCCCCGCGAGCGCGTCCCACCGGGCGAGCCATTCGGACGCCGTTCCCGGCGCAGGAGCGAGAAGGGAAGAGAGCTCCGCGACCGGCGACTCGAGCTGCCGCCGGGTGACCGCCCCTTCCCGACTCGCCGTCAGTCCCTCCATGCTTTCCCGCAAGAGAGCGACGGAATCGGCCACCCCGAGGAGTCCCTCGGGCGACCAGAGCGGCCGCTCGCGCCGGGAGAGGCAGGCGTGCCGCAGCGCGATCAGAAACCCGGCGAGGTTGCCGCTGTCCACCGTCGAGACGTAGCGGGGCTCGAGCGGCGCCAGGTTGGCGACGTCGTACCAGTTGTAGAAATGGCCGCGGTGGCGTTCCAGCTTCTCGAGAGTCGAGAACGCCCGCTGGAGTCTCTCGCCCATCTCGAGGCTTCCGATCCACTCGAAGTCCGCGGCGGCCGCGGTCGACAGCAGACCGAGCCCGACGTTGGTCGGAGACGTACGCCGCGCGACGATGGGCGCGGGCGTCTCCTGGAAGTTGTCCGCGGGCAGGAAGTTCTCCGCCGCCCCGGCGAAGTCCTCGAAATACCGCCACGTCCGCCGCGCGACGAGGCGGAGCTCCCCGGCGTCGGCCGCGGAAAGCGGCGCTTCCTCGATGACGCGGGGAGGGAGGGAGACGGTGCGGGCAATGAGAGGCGACAGCGCCCAGAGAAGCGCGAACCCGAAGGCCCAGGGCAGCGCGGACGGGGCCATCCACGGAGCGAGGAGGACGGCGCCGGCGACCGCGACGGCCCCCGACATCCGGCGGTAGAAGCCCGAAACCTTCAAGTCCAGAACGAGATGCGCTTTCGCCGCGGGCGTCCACTCGAGAAGGTGGCGGCGCGTCACCACGAGGCGAACGAGAGTGCGGAGGATCGCGTCCGTGAACATCCACGCCTGGTGCGCCAGAAACGCGACCCGAAGACCGGTCTGGCCGCCCCACTGAAGGACGTCGGCCCCGAGGCCGCGGAGAAAGCTGCGCTTGGCGATGCCGCGGCGCCGAGGCATCAGCTCCGCGAGGAACGCGAACACGCCGGGCAGCGCGATCGTCCCGAGAATGAACGCCGCCCACACCAGCGGCTTGGCGCCGGACGCAAGCCAGCTCGTGATCAGCAGGCCGACCGCGGCGGGCGCGAACAGCGAGCGGCGGAGGTTGTCGAGGATCTTCCAGCGCGCGATCGGAGGAAGCGGATTTGCCACCTTTCGCCGTGCCGCATCCGGAACCCGGGGGCGAAGCCAGGGGAGAAGCTGCCAGTCGCCGCGAGTCCACCGGTGCTGGCGGGAAGCCGCCACTTCGTAGTGTCCCGGAAACTCTTCGAACAGGAGGATGTCGGACACGAGCCCCGCCCGCGCGTACAGCCCTTCGAAGAGGTCGTGCGAGAGAAGCGCGTTTTCGGGAACGCGATCGGAAAGCGCCCTCTCGAAGGCGGCGACGTCGTAGATGCCCTTGCCGGTGTAGATGCCCTCTCCGAACAGGTCCTGGTAGACGTCGGAGACCGCGAACGCGTAGGGGTCGATTCCTCTCGGCCCGGAGAAGAGACGCTGATAGAGAGTCCCGGCTCCGACGGCCGGCAGCATCGGCGTAACGCCCGGCTGAAGAACCCCGTACCCTTCGACGACGCGCCCGCTTCCGGGATCGAAGACCGGTTCGTTCAACGGGTGCGCCATCGTGCCCGCCAGCCACGCGACGTCGTCGCGCGCCAGGCGCGTATCCGCGTCGAGGGTCACCACGTATCGCACGCGATCCGGCGCCTCGACGGAGGCGCCCGCGGTCGGGAGAAACGTCGTGCCGCGGGCGCCTCCCAGGAGCTGGTTCAGCTCGTGGAGCTTGCCGCGCTTTCTCTCCCAGCCCATCCAGACGCCTTCGGCGGGATTCCAGACGCGTTTGCGGTGGAAGAGATAGAACCGGGGCAGATCGCCCGGCCCGGGTCCGTACCTCTCGTTCAGGTCGGCCATGGCGGACACGGCGGTCGCGAGCAGGGCTTCGTCTTCGCCGGCCGTCTCGCTGGGAGAGTCCTCGAAGTCGGAGAGCAGTGCGAAGAAGACCTCTCCTTCCCCGTTGCCGAGGTAGTGGACCTCGAGACGCTCGATCGTCTCCAGGATCTCGGACTCGTCCGTCAGGAGCACGGGCACGGCGACGAGCGTTCGGGCTTCGACCGGCACGCCGCGGAGAAATTCGAGCTTGGGCAGGCGGCGTGGCCCCAGGATCTCCGTCACGTCCCGGTTCACGACGGCGATCGCCAGCTCCGAAGCAGGGACGAGCGCGAGCAGCGCGAGAAGCCACAGGAGCGGCACGGGACTCGCGCCGTACGCCGTGAGCAGCAGCGGAAGAGCCGTCATTGCGGCGGTGAGGAGAAAAATGCTTCCGAGATATCCGGGCGTCGCCCACCGGACGAATGCGCGCCGGATCTTCTGGCTGAGGGGCACGCGGCAGGCGAGCTCCTTCTCGAACGCCTCGCGCCCGGACGAGATCAGAAAGTGCCCGGGGTCGCGAAGGCGGCCCGGCGCGTCCGGGTCCGGCGCCTCCCGGGCATGCGCGGCCGCGCGGCGGGCGACCTGAGTCTCGGAGAACTCGCTCGTCTTCGCGAGCTCTTCCACGGCGTGCCGGTACCGGTCGCGCGTCGCGAAATCCATCTCGGCGACGCGGGTTCCCTCCTGGAGCGCGGCTTGAACGACGCTGACGCTCTCGAAGAACGCGTTCCAGTCGACGGCGGAGAGCAGCCGCATCGTCGTGATCACGTTGCGGACGCTGACGTGCGTCGCCACCTGCGCCTGCTGCTCGAGCCTCACGAGCTCGTCCGCGTTCAGCCCCTCCGACGACAGGCGCTTGTCGAGCCACTGGAGCGCGGGGGTCACCGCGGGGTCCTGTTCGCGGAGGCGCGCGAGAAGCCGCACCGCAAACTCCCTCCGCAGGGGGACGCGGTCGAGAGCCGCGAGACGCGACGCCGCGCTCGTGCCCGAGGCGGGAGCGGAGCCTCCGAGGAGGAAAGCGTCGGCGAGGATGTCGGCCTTTTCCCTCGCGCCGTGGCGCTCGTCCATTTCCTCGATCAGCCGCCGGAGGTTTTCGACCAGCACGAGCCGGAGCGAGATCGCGAGCGCCCAGAGCTCGCCGATCTTCAGCGTCTGGACGCGCTGGTAGGCCGCGATGAAGCGCCGGAGGGTCTCGATCTCGAAGTAGCTGTCGGTGTGCGCGACGAAGGCCCACGCGATGGTGTACACGCGGGGAAACCCCGCGAAGGGTCCGGACCCGAGCTTGGGCAGCTCCGCGTAGAACCCGGAGGGGAGGTCCTGGCGGATCTCACGGATCTGCTCTTCGACGAGGTGAAAGTTGTCGACGAGCCATTCGGCCGCGGGCGTGATCCCGCCTTCCCGGCGCATCGAGTCCGCGATGGACCGGTACGAGGTCAGGAGGACGCGGCTGTTCTCCTCCAGCCGCTTCAGGACGCCGCGTCCCCGGCGCTTTCCCGGAAGGACGGAATGCGACGCGGCGAGCGCCTCGGCGAACTGCTCGAGCCTCTCCGTCGAGAAGATCTCGGCGCGGATCGGCGCCGCCGAGTCCGGAGACAGCACGGCGGCCTCCTTCCCCGGAGCGATCATCGGACCGATTCCGCGTCGAGAGGCCTCAGAATCTCCGAGGCCGAAGCGGGAGCCCGATGGGAAGGCCAAGGTCCGGATTCTATTCCGCGAAGCGAGGGACGCCGTCAGTAAGCCCTGTACCGCGTCCCCCCATTCTCAATGGATCCCGCCCCTCACCCCGGCGCGCGGGACGCCGTAAACAAGCGTCGACCTCGGCATCGTCTTCCAGACGAGTGACGCCCCTCACCCCGGCCCTCTCCCCCGGCGCGCGGGGAGAGGGGGCAGAGCTGCGCTTCCGTCGACATGGTGGCTACGCCCGCAGCGTGAGAAG
>JALYUA010000024.1 GCA_030854005.1 Acidobacteriota bacterium | reverse complement strand
GCTGCTGGGGATCAGCCGGAGCACGTTGTACCGGATGCTGAATACGGCGTAGGGCACATTACCTCTTGCCGTGGAGGGGATGAGTGGTGCAGAACCGTTTCCTTGTGGGAAAACGGCGTCGATGGCTAAGCTTTCAATACACCCACGGGTAATCTGCCATAACGCAACCGCAAGAGCAAAGCCAATTCGGGGGTTCTCTCCCCTTCGCAGCGGACGATCGTGCTGTCCGCCGCTTCGGTCGTGATGAAGCCCTGCTTTTTGGGATGGGCATGCGGGTGAGACCCGGCCCATCGGCCGCGTTGTAGACTCTCTGGATGCGTGAGTGTGGAGTGGTACGTTTATGCAGGCGGGTGGCGTTGGCGGGGTTTTTGCTTGTTGGGTGGGCCGGTGCCGGGCTGCGGCTGGGTGTGGCACAGACACCGGCAGAGAGCGTAAGTGCGCGGTCGGCGGCGCTCGATTCGCTGTTCAAGGAGATGTGGGAGGACCGGCTGAAGCGGTCGCCGGAGTTTGCGTCGTCGCTGGGGGACCGAAGGTATAACGACCAGCTCACGGACATCTCGCCGCGTGCGATCAACGACGAGCTGGCGCGGCGGCGGGTGTTTCTGACGCGACTGATCGCGATCGACACGACCGGGCTGAGCGAGCAGGAGCGGCTCTCCGCGGATCTGATGCAGCGCGAGCTGATCGAGCAGGAAGAGGGTGCCAAGTTCAAAGAGTGGGAGATGCCCGTGAACCAGTTTCACGGGATCCATACGGACCTGCCGTCGGAGATCGTGAACTGGCCGTTTGCGACGGTGAAGGACTACGACGACTACATCGCGCGGTTAAAACAGCTTCCGAAGCAGTTCGACGACACGACCGCGCGCATGCGCAAGGGGATGGCCGAAGGCCTCATGCAGCCGCGGTTTCTTCTCGAAAAGGTCGTGACGCAGAGTGGAGGGATCGCCGCGCAGAAGCCGGAGGACACGCCCTTCGCCAGACCGCTTTCGAAAATCCCGCCGACGTTCTCTCCGGAGGATGCGGCGCGCATCAAGGGCGAGGTCCTGACGACCATCCGGGAGTCGGTCCTTCCCGCGTACGCGCGATTCACCGAGTTCGTCAAGACGGAGTACGCCCCGAAGGGCCGGACGGACCCCGGCATGTGGTCCCTCCCCGACGGCGAGGCCCGGTACGCGGCGCAGGTCAAACGCCTGACCACCACCGACAAGACCCCGGAAGAAATTCATCAGATCGGGCTCGCGCAGGTCGCGGAGATCGAGAAGCAGATGCTGGTCATCGCGAAGAAGCTCGGATTCTCGGACCTGAAGACCTTCAATGCGTCCATCGAGAAAGATCCGAAGCGCCACTACCGGGACCGCGAGGAGATCCTGACCGCGTACCGCCGCTACATCGACCAGATGCGGCCGCAGTTGCCGAAGCTGTTCGGCCGATTGCCGAAGGCGGAGGTCGAGGTCGCCGCCGTCGAGACCTTTCGGGAGAAAGAGGCTTCGGGGGCGCAGTACAACACCGGCGCGAAGGATGGGTCGAGGCCGGGACGGGTGATGGTCAACACGTCCCAGCCGGAATCGCGCAAGACGATTTCGACGGAATCGACCGCGTACCACGAGGGCGTCCCGGGCCATCATCTGCAGCTCTCCATCGCGCAGGAGCAGGACGAGCTGCCGCCGGTTCGGCAGCAGACGGGCTACACGGCGTTCGTCGAAGGGTGGGCGCTCTACTCCGAGCGCCTCGGGAAGGACGTCGGCTTCTACAAGGACCCTTACAGCGACTACGGCCGCCTTCAGGACGAGATGCTTCGCGCGATCCGGCTCGTCGTCGACACGGGGTTCCACTACAAGAAATGGAGCCGCGACCAGGTCGTCGCGTTCTTTCACGATCACTCCGCGGTCGACGAGGTCGAGGTCCAGAGCGAGACCGACCGCTACATCGCGTGGCCGGGTCAGGCTCTGGCCTACAAGATCGGGCAGCTGAAGATCCTGGAGCTTCGCGATCGCGCGAAGAAGGAGCTCGGCGCCGGGTTCGACATTCGGGCCTTCCACGACGAGATCCTAGGCGCCGGCGCCCTCCCGCTGGACATCCTCGATCAGCGCATCGACGGGTGGATTCTGGAGAGGAAGGCGAAGCGGAAGGGGTAAGCGTTCAGGCGCCGGGCGCCGGGCCGCCGGGCGCTGGGGAAGGGCGAAGCGCGGGCCGATCGACCCTCTCCCCGGCGCGCGGGGACGCCGTACGCAGGGTTTCCGCGCCGGGATCGCCTTCCGACGTGAGTTACGCCCCTCACCCCGGCGCGCGGGGAGAGGGAGCATGAAGACGCGCTCTCGTAGAATCCTCCGTCGCAGGGAGATGGAGTGAAATATGAAACGACGCTTCGGAAGTCTTGCCGCCCTCGTATGGCTGATATCCGCGGTGGTGGCGACGGCCATGGAACCTGCCGTGCCTCGTGAAAAACCGTCCGCCCGTCCGCGGCCGGCCGCCGCTGGAAAGGCCGGCACCGCCGCGCAGGCGCAGGCGTTCATCGCCGAGGCGGAGAAGACGCTCCTCTCGCTTGCGAACGAAGCGTCGCGGGCGGGGTGGGTGCAGTCGACGTACATCACCGACGACACCGAGAACCTGGCCGCGCGCGCCAACGAGCGGGTCATCGCGGCGTCCGCCGAATACGCCAAGAAGGCGGCGCGCTTCGACGGGACCCGGCTGCCCGAGGACGTCGCGCGCAAGATCCGCCTCCTGAAGAACTCCCTGACGCTCGCCGCTCCCGCCGATCCGAAGGAGAGCGAGGAGCTGACGCGTCTCGTCGCCGGCCTCGAAGGAACGTACGGCAAGGGCAAGTACTGCCCGAACGGAACCGACAAGTGCCTCGATCTCGAAGACATCAGCCGGATTCTGGCCACGAGCCGCGACCCGAAGCAGATCGAGGACGTCTGGCGCGGCTGGCACACGATCGCCGTTCCGATGCGAAAGGACTTCGCGCGGTACGTCGAGCTCGCCAACAAGGGAGCGCGCGAGCTCGGTTTCGCGGACACCGGCGCGATGTGGCGCTCCAAGTACGACATGCCTCCCGCGGATTTCGCCCGGGAGCTCGACCGGCTGTGGGACCAGGTCCGGCCTCTCTACGTTTCCGTGCACGCCTACGTGCGAGCGAAGCTGCGCGAGAAGTATGGCGACGCGGTTCCGGCGAGCGGGCCGATTCCCGCCCATTTGCTCGGCAACATGTGGGCGCAGGACTGGTCGAACGTCTATCCACTCGTCGCGCCGAAGGGCGCGGATCCCGGCTACGACCTGACGGCGATCCTGAAGGGGCGCGGGACGGACGCGCTCCAGATGGTCCGTTACGGGGAGGGCTTTTTCACGTCTCTCGGTTTCGACCCTCTCCCGAAGACGTTCTGGGAGAGATCTCTCTTCACCAGGCCCCGCGACCGCGAGGTGGTCTGCCACGCGAGCGCCTGGGACGTCGACAACGTCAACGACCTCCGGATCAAGATGTGCATCGACATCACGGCCGAGGATTTCTCGACGATCCACCATGAGCTCGGCCACAACTTCTATCAGCGGGCCTACAACGGAAAGCCCTATCTCTTCCGGGACAGCGCCAACGACGGATTTCACGAGGCCATCGGCGACACCATCGCGCTTTCGATCACACCCGAGTACCTGGTCAAGCTCGGCTTCATCGAGAAGGCGCCCGACGCGTCCAAGGACATCGGCCTCCTCCTCTCCCGCGCGCTCGAAAAGCTCTCCTTTCTGCCCTTCGGCCTCCTGATCGATCAGTGGCGCTGGAAGGTCTTCTCCGGCGAGGTGACGCCCGAGAACTACAACCGGGTCTGGTGGGAGCTGCGATTGAAATATCAGGGCGTCGCGCCCCCCTCGTCGCGCACCGAGGCGGAGTTCGACCCGGGCGCCAAGTACCACGTGGCGGCCAACGTCCCCTACACGCGCTATTTCCTCGCGGACATCCTGCAGTTCCAGTTTCATCGCGCGCTCGCGAAGATCGCGGGATGCGGCGAGCCTCTGCACCGCTGCTCGATCTATGGAAGCCGGCCGGCGGGGGAGCGGCTCGCGAAGATGCTCGCGATGGGACAGAGCCGCCCGTGGCCGGACGCCCTGGAGGAGCTCACCGGGCAGCGCCAGATGGATGCGACCGCGATTCGCGACTACTTCGCGCCGCTTCAAAAGTGGCTGGACGAGCAGAACGCGGGAAAGCCGGTGGGATGGTAGCCGTCGCCTCCGCTCACTTCGTTCGCTCACGCTCCCGCACCGAGAGGCTCCTCCCTCCCTCCGGTCGGGAGACTCCTCTCGGTGCGAGCTGATTCGACTGTCTGGCTCGAAGGCGATAGCTGATAGCTGATAGCTGATAGCTGTCCCCCTTCTGGCATCCGGCTTGCGTTGAGCGCCGCCGGAGGATCCATGAAATCGGTCCCGAAGGCTCTGGTGCTCTGGCTGGCGTTGGCGATCGGCGCTTTGCCGGTGGCCGCGGCGAAGGGCCCGACGGCGGTCCGGCCCGGTTTCAACCTCTTCTCGACGCAGCAGGACATCGAGCTCGGCCGCCAGTCCGCCGCCCAGGTCGAGAAGCAGATCCCGCTGATCCACGACCCCGCGATCGACCCGTACGTGGCGGCGATCGGCAACCGGCTCGCGGCCGCGGCGCCGGGACCGAAGTTTCCCTACCAGTTCAAGGTGACGAACCTGTCCGACGTCAACGCGTTCGCGCTGCCGGGCGGATTCATGTACGTCAACCGCGGTTTGATCGAGCTCGTCCCGACGGAGGGGCAGCTCGCGGGAGTCATGGCGCACGAGATGGCGCACGTGGCTCTCCGGCACCAGACCAACCAAGTGTCCAAGGCCTACCTCGCGAAGGCAGGGGTCGGCATCCTCGGCGGAGTCCTCACCGGCGGAGCGCCGGGGCCCATCATGGCCGCCGTCGGCGGAATCGGATTGAACGCCCTGTTTTTGAAGTTCAGCCGCACGGCCGAAAGCCAGGCCGACATCGTGGGCGCTCAGACGATGGCGCGCGCGGGATACGACGCCGCCGAGATGGCCGACATGTTCGAGCTCCTGCGCAAGCAGGCGGGACGCGACCCCGGCCGGCTCGAGCGTTTCTTGAGCGACCATCCGGCGCCGGCCGATCGCGAGGCGCGCGTCCGGCAGGAGGCGTCGAGCCTGGGAAAGGCGGGCGCCCCCCACCCCGTCGGCGACGTGCGCGCGGTCAAGGCCGCCTTCCGCACGCAGCCTCCTCCCGTCTCGATGAAGCAGCTCGCCCACGGCACGACCGGCGGCACGGTCCCCGCGAGCCGCGGACCGGCCCGCGGCGACGTGCGCATCGAGCCGCCGTCCTCCCGCTTCCGCACGTTTCAGCAGCGAAGCGGCTTTTTCACGATCGAATACCCGGAGAACTGGCAGCCCCACGAAGCGCCGAACGGATTCGGAGTCACGATCGTGCCTCCGGGCGGCGTCGTCCAGACTTCCGACGGGCAGCCGTCGGTTATCTACGGCGTCGTCGTCAACCACTACGATCCCTTCGGAGGCTCCGTCAACGGCCGCTCCGGCGCGCGCGGGCAGTTTGCACGCGGCACCACGTTAGACGACGCGACCAACGACCTCGCCGCGCAGATCACGAAATCCAACCCGTATCTCTCCCCGGTCAAAGGCTCCGCCCGGCGGCTGACACTCGGGGGCGCGAACGCGATCTCGCTCGTTCTCGCCGGACCGTCTCCCGTGACGGGACTCGAGGAACGGGTCAACGTCCTGACCCGGGAGCTCCCGGACGGGCACGTGCTGTACTCGCTGGCGATCGCGCCGGGCCGCGACGCCGGAGCCCTGTCGGCGACGTACGACCGGATGATGGCGAGCCTGCACGTGAATGCCGGGGCCGCCCATCGCTAGGAGAGCGCCCGGGCCGCCCCCGGATCAGACGACGGAAGAGGACGAGGAGCCGACCGACCGCTCGATCGTCGAGCTGCACGTTCCTGTCACGACGATCGTCAAGGTCCTCATAACGGCGGTCCTCGTCTGGGCCGCGCTCAAGCTGCTTCCAGACTTTCTATTTTTCATTCTCGCGCTCGTCCTGGCCGTCAGCGTGTCCCCCCTGGTGTCACGCCTCGAGCGGCGCGGGATGTCGCGCGGCTGGGCGGTCGCCCTCGTGGCCGTGCTGACGATTGTGGTCATCCTGGCTTTCCTCTTCCTGGTCGGCCCGCCCCTGGTGTCGCAGCTCGTCACGCTCTTCGGCAACCTTGCCGAGTATCGAAAACGCGTCGCCGGTCACCTGGGTCCGCAGTATCCGGTCATCAGCCAGGTCCTCGACCAGATCCTCGCCCTGCCTTCTTCTCCAGAAGTCGCGGCCTCCCTGAAGAAGCCGCAGGCATGGGGACAGGCGGCGATCGTGGGGGTGACGGTGTCCATCCTCGTGCTCACCTTGACTCTCTACCTGGTCGCGGATGGCAAGAGGACCTACGCGTGGCTGCTCGCGTACGTGCCGCGGCGGCATCGCCGAAAGATGGCAAAGACGATACCCGCGGTCTCTGAGGTCATCATCAGCTACGTGCAGGGTCAGGCGCTGACGTCTCTGCTCTATGGAATCTTCGCGCTGATCGTCCTTTCGGCGTTTCGCGTTCCGGCCGCCGTGCCCCTCGCATTCCTCGCCGCAGTCTGCGACATCCTCCCGGTCGTTGGGGTGATCGCATCGACCGTGCCGGCCGTTCTCCTCGCCCTGACAGTTTCGCCTCTGGCCGCCGGCGCCGTTCTCGTTTTCTACCTCCTGTACCACGTGCTCGAGAACACCGTGATCATCCCGCGCGTGTATGGGAAGCAGCTGCGCCTTTCCACGATCGCAGTGCTCATCGCGATCGTGATCGGAGGGCAGCTCTACGGAATCCTCGGAGCGATCCTGATCCTTCCCTTCGTCGCCGCGTACCCGATCATCGAAAGAATCTGGCTGCACGCGTACTTGAGCGACGAGGTGCTCACCGATCACCATGCTCTCGAAAAGGCGCTGGAGACGGGGAGCGACCGTGCCGTCGAGAAGGTCCTGAAGGGTGAAGAACACGGGGGCGTTACGGGCACGGTGCCG
>JALYUA010000136.1 GCA_030854005.1 Acidobacteriota bacterium | reverse complement strand
CGCGACGGGAGCGCGGGGAGCCGCCGCGCGCGGCGCGTCGACGGGCTCGGGCTCCAGCGAATCGACGACTTCGTTGGTCCAGACGGGCCGGTCGATCGGGATCTTCCGGAATCTCGCCTCCTCGGCGTACACGGCCTGGCTGGCGAAGGACGCGCGGGCGACGTCCTTCTCGTAGTTCTGGAGCGTCACGCGGTCGAGCAGCCTCGTTTCGGCGACGAGCGGGTTGCGGCGGACGTCCCGCATCGACGGGTCGATCTGAAACGCCCGAGCGTACTGTTCGATCGCCGCGGACGTCGAGCCCCGGCGCTCATAGAGCCGTCCGAGGCGGAATCGCGCCGGGGGAAAGCCGCGGTTGCGGTCGATCGACTTTTCGTAGGCCGAGATCGCCGCCCCCGTCCGTCCTTCGGTCTCGAGGACCATCCCCATGTTGTACGGCGCGAGGAAGTTCGTCTTGTCGAGCTTCATGGCGGTCTCGTATTGCTCCCGGGCGTCTTTGGGAAACCGGCGCGCCGCCAGCAGGTTTCCGAGGTCGTTGTGCAGGGGCGCCGAATCCGGATCGGAGGCGATTCTCTTCTCCTGTGCGCGGATCCTGTCGTCCAGCGGGTTGCCCGCGATGAGGTAGCGGCGGTAGAAGGGCTCCTCGGACTTTTTTTCACGGGCCTGCGCGAAGAGCGGCAGGAAAACCCCGGCGATCAGCGCCGCGGTCCACAGTCTTCTCGACGTCATCGTGTTCCCTCCAGGACGCCGCGCGAGGGCCGCCGGCTTCTCATGTTTTCCGCCTCGCCACGAGCTTGACCCGGCCGTCCCGCTCCGCGACGTCGAACTCGACCTCCGCTCCTCCAAACCGCTCCTTGACCCGCTCCGTCTCCCGCTCCAGGCTGTCGGCGAACCGCTCGAAGTTCAGCCCTTCCGACGGTTCGCCCCGTGCCTTCCGGGCCGCGAGGTACTTCTCAAACAGCTCCCGCCGCGAATCCGGCGAGGCCGAAGGAGGCGTCTTCGGGTCTACGGAGCGGGAGGGGGCGGCGTTGGGAAGACCCGCGGCGGACTTCGTTCCGCCGGCGGTGCCGAAGCGGCCGTAGATCCCGGGCCTCTTGCCCGCCTCCTTTTCTCCCTGAAGCCTTTCCCACCGCTCGATCAGCGTGTTCCACCGGCCCTGGATCGTCGAGAAGCGGTAACGGTCCGCCGCGGATTCGGGATCGCTCCGGCCGAGCTGGCGGATCAGGCGGTCGACGTTCTTCCGGCTCTCGACGGGAGGCTTCGTCGCCGAGCCATAGAGAAAGGCGTCGTACTCGGCGTTGACGAGCGCGATCGCCTTCTCGAGGGCCTGCAGGTCGAGCTCCCAGGACATGGACCTATAGTAACGGGCGTGAGCGGCAAGCGGTCGCCGGGACGGAGCCGGACGTGAAGGCGGGACCTCCGCAGGCGCCGCCGGACGAGGCGCGACCGGGCGAGGTGCCGTCCCCCGCGGCGCGCCCGGGTGCTCCCCGGCGTCCTCCCTCGATGGACTCCCTCCTGTCCGCGGCGGCCGCGGCGGACATGCTGGCCGGCTTCGGGCGCGAGGCCGTCAAGGAGGAGCTGCGCCGCGCCATCGCGCACGGGGCGAGAGAGCCTGCGGAGATCCTCTCGAGGGGGGGCAAGGCCCTTTCGGCGCGATTTGCGCCGAGTCTCCGGCGGGTCGTCAACGGCACCGGGGTCCTCCTTCACACCAACCTCGGGCGGGCGCCCCTGTCCGACGCGGCGCGGCAGGAGATCGACGTCGTCGCCGCCGGATACTCGAGCCTCGAATACGACGCGGCGAGCGGGGAGCGCGGCCGGCGACAGGATCACGTTCGCGATCTCGCCCGCGACGTCTTCGGCTGCGAAGACGCGCTCGCGGTGAACAACAATGCCTCGGCGGTCTTTCTCGCCCTGTCCGCGCTCGCGCGGGGGCGCCGGGTCCTCATCTCGCGAGGGGAGCTGGTCGCGATCGGAGGATCCTTCCAGGTGCCGGCGATTCTGGAAGCGAGCGGAGCGCAGCTCGCGGAGGTGGGCACCACGAATCGGACCACCATCGACGACTACCGCCGCGGGCTGACTCCCGACGTCGCGCTCATCCTGACCGTTCACCCTTCCAACTACGAGATTCGCGGGTTCACGGCGGCGGCGGCGGCGGCGGAGATCGCAGAGCTCGCGCGCGAGGCGAAGATTCCCTGGCTCCACGATCAGGGCACCGGCAGCGTCGTGGATCTCGCCGAGTTCGGAGTGGCCGGCGAGCCCACCGTCGCCGGCTGCCTCGCCGAGGGCGCGACTCTCGTGACGTTCTCCGGCGACAAGCTTCTCGGAGGCCCGCAGGCGGGGCTCGTCGCGGGCGCCTCGGACGCGGTTTCCCGCCTCGCGAAACACCCGGTCGCGCGCGTCGTGCGTCCCGACAAGCTGACTCTTGCCGCCCTTCACGCGACTCTGGCGGCGTGGAAGACCGGTCGGTGGCGGGATCTGCCGATCTATCGCGCCGCCGGGGCGCGCCTCGAGGCGCTCGAGGAGCGAGGCGAGGCGATCCGGTCGCGCGCGGCGGCCCCCGAGCTCGACGTGGCCGTCATCGCTTCTCTCGCCCTGTTTGGCGGAGGCACCAGCCCGGAGAAGCGCTTCCCCTCGCGCGCCCTGGCGCTGACGCATCCGCGCCTCTCCTCCGACGCGCTCGCTCGTCGCCTTCGTCTCCACGAACCGCCGGTGGCCGGAAGGGTCGAGGACGACCGCGTCCTGCTCGACCTCCGATCGATCGCGCCCGAGGAAGATCCGATCGTAGCGGCAGCCCTCGCCGCGGTTTCCGGGGAAGCGTGAGAAAATGACCCCGATGCGCCGCCGCCTCGTCTCCGCGATTCTCGCCTCGTCCCTGACGCTGACATTCGTCGCGGCCGCGGCCTGCAACCGCAAGGCAGCCGGCCCGTCCCCCGGCCCCGCCAAGGCGACGCCGGTGCCGTCGCTTCAGTACACGCCCAGACCCGCGCCGCCCACTCCGACGCTGCGCCCCGGAATGCCGACCCGGCTGCCCTCGCTGCCCGGTTAGGGCAAGGGCGGGTCGTCCCGCTTCAGGAATTCGCCTCTGAGTAACGGCCGTCGGTGCCTCCACTCAAAACTCATAACTGACAGGGGATAACCGATCTCTGACAGCTGACAGCTGACCGCTGACAGCTGATAGCTGATAGCTGATAGCTGATCCTCCCTACTCCTGATCCAACGCGTGCTCTCGCAGCTTCGCTTCGAAGCGGCGGGCCGAGAGGCCCAGGGATTCCGCCGCCGCCGTCCGGTCGCCCCTGGCCCGATCGAGGGCGCGCGCCAGCCAGGACCGTTCCGCTCCGCGGGCGCCGCGCTCGCGCACTTCGTCGAGCGTCTCCTCCTTCGCCGGAGCCGGGGCGGCGGCGAAGTCGGGAGTCAGCCGCAGATGGCGCTCCTCGATGACGGAGCTCTCCGCGAGGATCATGGCGCGCTCGAGGCAATTGCGCAGCTCCCGCACGTTGCCCGGCCACGCATACGTCCGCAACCGGTCCCGGGCGGACGCTTCCAGACGCAGCGGCTTCTTTTTCAGCTCGCGCGGCAGCGCGGCCAGGAACCAGTCCACGAGCGGATCGATGTCCTCCGGCCGGTCGCGCAGCGGCGGGATCCGGATCGGGAACACGCGAACCCGGTAGAACAGGTCTTCGCGGAAGAGGCCCGACGCCACGAGGCGGTCGAGAGGCCGGTTCGACGCGGCGATGATCCGCACGTCGACCTGGATGGCGGCGGTGCCCCCCACGCGGTGAAACGAACGCTCCTGCAGGACACGGAGGAGCTTGGCCTGCGTCGCCGGAGTGAGCTCCCCGATCTCATCTAAAAAGACCGTCCCCCCGTCGGCGAGCTCGAACTTGCCGAGGCGGCGCGAGGCGGCGCCCGTGAACGATCCTTTCTCGTGCCCGAAGAGCTCACTCTCGAGAAGCGTGTCCGGAATGGCGGCGCAGTTGATCGCGACGAAGGCGCGCCGCGCCCGCGAGGACAGCGCGTGGATCGCGCGCGCGAAGAGCTCCTTGCCCGTGCCGCTCTCCCCCTCGAGAAGCACCGTCGCGTCCGTGACCGCCACGCGCGAAGTTTCCTCGCGCACGGCGCGCAGCGCCGCGGACTCGCCGACGATCGGGGGCATCAGCCCGGACTGCGCCTCCGAGAAGAGAAGGGATTCCCTCCGGCCCGCGCGCCGCTCGATCGACCTGGCGACGAGGAGCCTCAGGAGATCCGGATCCACCGGCTTGGTGATGAATTCTTCCGCCCCGCGCTTCATCGCATCGACCGCCGTCTCGATCGATCCGAACGCCGTCATCACGATGACGGGTAGCGTTGCGTCGACTCCCCGCGCGGCGTCCAGCACCGAAAGGCCGTCGGCGCCGGGCAGACGCCAGTCGGTCAGCACCACGTCGAACTTTTCGCCGGCACGGAGCCTGTCCGCCGCGACTTCCGCCGTTCCGACGCCGACGACCGTCCAGCCCTCGGCCTGGAGCATTTCTTCGAGCATCGCGCGCAGCGAGCTCTTGTCTTCCACGACGAGGATGTTGGGCACGGGTCTTCGAAGGGTAACAAAAAAGCCGCCCGCGGGCGGCTTTTGGAGTCAGGGGCGTGAGCGAGCTACTGGGGCGGTTTCGGCTGGTTCTCCGGGCTGGCGGCGCCGGGGATGTATCCGGTCTTGCCGTCGGCCGGAGGAACGGACGGCGCCGAGGGCGCCGGGGCGGCGTAGAGGGATCCCTGTCCATAGGGCGTCGGCGCCGGGGCGGGCGGCTTCGCGGCGGCGGGCGTGCCCGCGGCCGTGGACGGAGCGGCTGCGGCTGCGGCTGCCGAGACGGCGGTGGTTCCCGCGGGAGCGGCCGAGGCCGGAGGGGGCGGAGGAGGAGGCGGCGTCTGCCACATGGGGGAGAAACGGACCTGGTTGACGGTTCGGTCGCCGATCGGAAGGGTCGCGGAGAAGCCGACGGTCCGGCCGCCCTCGATCGTGCCGGTCGCCAGCGTCGCGTTGCCCGTGGACACCGCGTTGCCCGCCTCGTCGATCGCGGAGACGGTCAGATGGGTGTTGGTG
>JALYUA010000312.1 GCA_030854005.1 Acidobacteriota bacterium | reverse complement strand
TTCCAGAGCGTGCGACTCACGCGCGACGCCGTGGTCGACGGACCGACATGGTTCCACGACTACGGCCTGTACGGGATGCAGTGGGGCGCGCCCCAGATCTTCGACGAGATCCGCCGGGAGATGCCCTTGCATCGGGCGCCGTTTCTCCTCTCCTCGGCCTGGTCGAACAACCCGCGCGAGTTCGTTCCGTTCTTCCTGCCCGTCTCGGACCAGCCGCGGGTCCAGATCGCCGATATCCGCGCCTGGGACCAGCAGGAGCAGCCGCTCTCGGGCCAGGAGATCTTCATCATGACGCCCGAGGAGTACGGGATCGCGACCGGGAGCCAGAAGTTTCTCGTGTCGCCGCCCGTCCGCACAATCCTCTTTCCGGACGGAAAGCCGGGCTTCCAGTTCGTCCGGGTCCGCTACGTTCCGAAGGTGCGGGAGATCTTCGCCGCCGAAAAGCTGGCGCGGTCCGTCCTGCAGGAGGAGAGCGTTTCGGTGGGCCGCGAGACGTGGGCGGTGAAGCACTCGAGAACCGACATGGGGTCTCTCGAGGCCCTCTTCGACGGGCGCGTGGAAACGATTTCGCGAGGCCTCGAGGCGAACCCCTTCGTCTTCGAGATCCGATTCCCCTCGCCCCGTCCGGTCGCGTCGGTCAGCCTGTCTCTCGGAGCGATGGACCAGGTCCAGGTGACGCTCAAGGCGACGTCCCCGTCGGGGGAGGAGCGAATCGCGACGGCGACGACGCCCAATCGGCCCGCGCTGCCCTCGACGGAGGTCCGGCTGACGCGCGGACCGTTTCTGGCCTCGGGGATCCGGATCGAGATCGCGGACGGCAATGGGATCGACCCGACGCACATCGAGATCGGAGAGCTGCGGGTGAAGTGAACCCGGCTGTCAGCTTTCAGCTCACGCAGACGGAAGACTCGGAACGGAGAGCCTGGAACTGACTCAGCGTCTCCGCGCGTCCGCGACCCGCTTCAACTGCTCGGCCCGGCGCATCTCTCCCTTCAGGTCGAAGAGGTACTTGAAGACCCGCTGGATCGTTCCGAGCATCTTCCAGGGGCGGTGGATGCTCTGCCCCGCCTCCCGGGGAAAGTGGCGGACGACGACTTCCGCGACCTTCCAGCCGGCGATGCGGCAGCGCGCGTAGATCTCGTCGCCGACGAAATTGATCCGGTGCCGGATCTCGATCCGGCGGGCGACGTCTCTCCGGAAGGCCCGGCATCCGCCGTTGATGTCGTGGAGAGGAGAGCCCAGGAGGGCGTGCGAGAACGTGTTCAGGCCCTTCGAGAGGATGAGCCGCGCGAACGGGTCGTGGCGCTTCTTCTTCCAGCCGAATACGACGTCGGCCCCGGCGTCGATCGCCTCCAGGAAGCGAGGCGCGTCCGCCATCGTGTGCTGGCCGTCGCCGTCCACCACCATGACGACCTCTCCCGGCGTGTTCCGCAGAGCCGTCTCGGTCGCGACCGCGTACCCCTTGTTTCCGTCGTGGTGAAAAACGGAGATCCGCGAGTCCTCACGCGCGAGGCCGTCCGCGATCTCTCCGGTGCGATCGCGGCTGCCGTCGTCGACCACCAGGATGCGCCAGTCGAGGCCCGGGACCGCGGACAGCGACGCGACGGCTTCCGCGACGGTCTTGGCGATCAGCTCTTCTTCGTTGTAGGCCAGGAACGCGACGCCGAGCCGGGGCTGCTTCTCAGTCGACATATCTCCCTTTGCGGCGGAACGGGCCGGCCCTGGCGCCCGATCTCAGCGCGCCCCGCGGCCGTGCGGGGGGCGCCGGTCCCCCGCGAGCTCGATCTGACTTTCGTTGGAACTGGCGCGAACGGCGACCCGAAAACGTCGGTTGAGTGTAGCAAAAACGCGTTTCAGCCGGGTCCGCCGGCGGCGTTCGCGATCGTGGCGTCTTCCGCCTGGTGCTCCCTCCAGTGGCGAAACGCGACCGAGAGGATCGCGACCACCGGAATCGAGAGGAAGATGCCGGTCAGGCCGCCGAGCTCCGCGCCGCAGAGGATCGCGAGGATCACCGCGAGCGGGTGGAGGTGGATGCCCCGGCCGATGATGCGCGGATAGACCACGTAGTCCTCGAGCAGACGCAGGATCGCCAGGAAAAGGAAGACCGCCAGCGCCTGGCCGGGCGAGTGGAAGAACGCGAAGACGACGGCGAGGGCCCCGATCGTGAGAGGCCCCGCCAGCGGGATGAACTCGAGCAATCCGGCGGCGATGCCGAGCACGACGGCGTACGGGATGCCGATGATCGCGAATCCGATCGTGCACGCCGCCCCGACGATGAGACAGGCAATGAGTTGCGCCCGGACATAGGACGCGAGCGCGCCGTTGACGTCTTCGAAGAATTCCCGGCCGCGCCAGCGCAGGCGCCCCCGGGGAAAGAGCCGAAGGGCCGACTGCCGGAACGAATCGCCGTCCTTCAGGAGAAAGAGCGCCAGGATGGGAACGAGGACCAGCCACGGCAGATACCCGAGCATCCGCGCGATCCACGGAAAGATGCCACTCTTGAAGGCGTCGGCCGCCGACGTGTAGGCCTGCTCGACGGCGCCGTTGATCGCGTCGCGGGCGCCGCGGGGAAAGTGGCCGCGCTCGTAGGTCTGCCACGCGTGCAGGCGCGCCTGAGCCTGCGCCAGATATCCCGGCGCTTCCCGGCCGAGCGCGGAAAACTGCGCCGTGACGACCGGCAGAAGAAGCCAGACGGCCAGAGCCAGGGCGCCGAAAGTCAGGAGATAGACCGCTCCGATCGCCAGAGGAAGCGGGAGCGCGCGAGGACGGCCTCCCAGGCGGATGCTGCGCCGGAAGAACGCGACGAGCGGCGCGATCAGGTAGGCGAAGAAAACGGACAGCACCACCAGCAGCAGCACTCCCTCGAGCCGGTAGAGCACCCAGAGCGCCCCGATCACGGCGAGAACGAGGATCAGGATCTGGAACGCGGACCGCACGATGGAGTCGCGGACCGGCGCGGGCGGAGTCCCGCTGTCCGCGCGCTCGAGCGCCGTCATGCGCCCGCCTCCCCGACATCGCGGCTTCTGAGGGCAATCGGACTAGCGGCCATAGATGATCCATCCGGCCGCCGCGACCCAGCCGACGACGATGAACAGGATCCAGGGATCGTCGATCAGGAGCGCGCGAGTGGGATTTCCTCCACCGCCCCGCCGGTAGACGAGACGGACGTACCGCGCGACCCCGAGGACCACGAAGGGAATCGTCGGCGCGAAAGACCGGCCGCCGTGGATCTCGCGGGTGGACGCCACCACGCTGTAGGCCGCGTAGGCGGCGACGGTGGAGAGCGCGGTGACGATGAAGAGAAAGTCGAGGCCCTCCGCGCCGTAGGAGGCGAGGACCGCGCGATGATCGGAAGAGGACGCCGCGTTGCGGCCGGCGTGCTGCAACTCCCACTGCCGCTTTCCGACGACCAGGAACAGCGCGAGCAGGTACGCGCAACCCATGAGAAACGGCGACGGCGGCAGGCCCGCGAGGGCCGCTCCGGCGAGTGCCCGGAGTGGAAGTCCCGCCGCGACGATCAAGGCCTCGAGAAACGGGACGCGCTTCAGCCAGAGCGAATACGCGGTCATCAGGCCGGCGTAAAGCGCGCACCAGCTCCCGAACGGCACCGAAAGGAGAAGCCCGGCCGCGAGACCGGCGGAACCGGCGACGGCGGCGGCGGCGAGAGCGACGGGGGCGCTCAGCCGGCCGGCCGCGAGGGGCCGATGCCGTTTGACGGGATGCTCCCGGTCGCGCTCCCGGTCCATCACGTCGTTGACGAGGTAGATCGCGCTCGTCAGGGCGCAGAACACGGCGAGCCCCGCCGTCGCGAGCAGCCACCCGCGCGTCGAGCCGAGGGCCCCGCCGAAGAGAAAAGGCAGCGGCAGGACGAGGTTCTTGACCCACTGCGCGGGCCGGGCCGAGACGAACAGGGCGGACAGCATCCCGTCCGAAGCGGCCGCGGACGCAGCGGCGGCCGGTCGCGAACCGCGTTCCGATCTCGCCGCCATGGAGAGACGATTGTACGCCCCCCGACGCCTGTCGGCGTCCGGGGGCGGCGAAGAGCGAAAAGGCGAAGGGCGGGAAGAGGGAGGGGCGCTGGGCGCCGGGCGCTGCGGGGTAGTCCGCAGCATCGGCGCGCTATTCGTTCTGCGGGTCTTTCTCGCTTCCAGGTTCTCGATCCCGTTGACCGCGGAGTCCCCTGGCCGTCTCGCTCTCTCTGGTCGCTCGGCTGCGCCTCCCGCCTGCCGCCTCCCCCCTGCCGCGCTCGGCGATCGCCAGATCCTCCTTCTGCAGACTCCTGTTCATCGCGAACCCCGCTTTCGCGCCTTCGGCCGCCGCGACGACGACGAGTTGCACGTCTTCGGACGCGTCGCCGGCGACGTAGAGACCCGGGACGCCGCTGCCCTCGAAACGATTCGTCCGGACCGTTCCCCGGGAGTTGAAGTCGCATCCGAGCCGCTGCGCGAGCGGAGAGCGCTGATGTTGCCCCGTCTTGAAGAACATCGCTCCGCGGTCGAGCGGCTCTCCCGCCGCGAAGACGATCCGCCGCAGCCGGCCTTCGTCGCCCTCGAGGCGCAGGATGGCCTCTTCGCGGACCGAAATGCCGAGCCTCCGCAGGCGGGCCCGATCTCTCGCGGCGAGCCTCGCGTCTCCGCCGGTGCAGAGGACGACGTCCTGGCTCCACGTCTTCAAAGCGAGCGCCAGGCCGTAGGCCTCCCGGCCCGGGCCGTACGCCGCGAGCGGCATGTCCCGCGATTCCCAGCCGTCGCAGTAGGGACAGTGGAACAGGCTGCGGCCATACATCTCCGCGGCGCCCTCGAATTCCGGCAGCCGGTCGACGACGCCGCTCGCCAGAAGCAGCCGGCGAGCGGCGAGCACGCGCCCGTCGCCGAGCGTCACGCGGAACCCGTCCTGGGCGACCGCGGCGTCCGTGACTTCGCGCAGGATCATCTCCACCCCGTACGGCTGGAGCTGCTCGCGTCCTATACGAAGAAGCTCGGCGGGCTCGATCCCGTCCCGCGACAGGAATCCGTGAAGAGCGTGCGAAGCGAAGTTGCGCGGCTTGCCGAGGTCGCAGACGAGCACGCGGCGCCGGCATCGCCCGAGAATCAGCGCCGCGGAGAGTCCCGCCGGTCCTCCGCCCACGATGACGGCATCGTAGGCGGAGAGCGTATTCGTGTTCGATTTCGTGTTCGAAGGCAACAGGGCTCCGGCGCGGGATCTGCAGAGGGCATGCCATCGCCGCGACGCCGCGCCCAGCGGCTACAATCGCGTCACGGGGAGGCGTTTCCTTGCAGCAGCCCGGTACATTCATCGAGGGCAAATACGAGATCCTCGGAAAGATCCGCGAAGGCGGCATGGGGGCGATCTACAAGGTCCGCCACCGGCTGCTCGACGAGATCCGGGTCGTCAAGGTCATGCGCCCGCAGGTTCTCTCGGACGACGAGCTGCGGCAGCGGTTCGCTGAAGAGGCGAAGATCGCGACGCGCCTGAAGCACCCGAACATCTGTACGATTCACGACTTCGCTCTGGACGAGGACGGAACCGCTTACCTGGTGATGGAGTTCATCGACGGCGTCACGCTCTCGGAGATGCAGCAGAAGCCGACGCCCCTGGGGATGACTCTCGACATCGTGCACCAGGCCCTGCTCGCGCTCGCGTATCTGCACCGAAGGAACGTCGTCCATCGCGACATCGCCCCCGACAACCTGATGCTCACGTCCGACGACGACGGGATGCCGCTCGTGAAGCTGATCGACCTCGGCATTTCCAAGGCGCTCGACCGGCAGGGCGCCGACCGGACATCGACGGGAGTCTTCCTTGGAAAGCTGAAATATGCGTCGCCGGAACAGTACGGCGCTCTCCCACCCGGAGAGAAGATCGACGGCCGCAGCGACCTCTACTGCCTGGGCGTCGTGCTCTACGAGCTTCTGACAGGCAAACGCCCGTTCGTGGGCGAGAGTCCCGCCGAGCTGCTGCGCGCGCACCTCTTCTCGCCGCCGCTGCCATTCTCCGAGACGGATCCCGAAGGCCGCGTGCCGCCCGAGCTGCAGGCCGTCATTTTGAAGGCGCTGGAAAAGAAGCGCGAAGACCGCTTCGCGTCGGCCGAGGATTTCGACCGGGAGATTCTGAGCGTCAAGAGCGCGATCGACTCCGCCGTGGAGGCGGCCACGACGGTCGCCTTCTTCACGCAGGCGCGCAGCGGCCGCGATTCGGACGGCACCATCACGCCGAGCGCGCAGAACCGCCTCGACCGGCAGTTCGGGGCGCACACGACCCCGAGCCCGTCCAGCCCCTCGCTCGCTTCGGGACCGAAGGCGGTCGAGAATCGGCCGACGGCGATCACCCCCCCTCCGGGTTCGCGGGAATTTTCGACCAGAGAGACGGCGCCGTTTCCGCCGCTCCCCCAGGGGCCCCCTCGAAAGGTCCGCCGCGGCGTCCCCGCCGCGATCGTGATCGGAGCCGCGGTCCTCGGAGCAATTCTCCTTCTGAGGGGCCGCGGCCGGCAGACGCCGGTCCCGCCGGTCGAGGATGCCCGGAACGAATCCGCTCTCGCCGCTCCAACAGAAGCCCCCGCCGCGCCGGCGCCGACGGCGGTCTCGACGCCGGAGCCCACCGCCGCCGCGGCGAGTCCGGCGGCGGCCGAGCCCCCGATCGCCGCCATCCCGACTTCCC
>JALYUA010000255.1 GCA_030854005.1 Acidobacteriota bacterium | reverse complement strand
GTGGGCGTGGGGGTAGAGGTGGGTGTCGGGGTCTGGGTGGGCGTCGAGGTCGGAGTATCGGTGGCTGTCGGAGTCACGGTCGGCGTGGCGGTAGAAGTGGGAGTCGCGGTCGGGGTTTCCGTCGGCGTCGCCGTTTGAGTCGGCGTCGCCGTGCTCGTGAAGGAGGGCGTGGGGGAAGGCGTCGGCGTATCCGTCGGCGTCGGAGTCGCCGTGGGGACCACGACAGGGACCGTCGCGTCGGGTCCGAATTCGGAGGTGCTGCCGCCGAGGGTCGCGGTGGCCGTGAGGGAATCGCCGCTCGCGAGACCCGACACGGGCAGCGTGCCGGAGAAGTTTCCGTTCGAGTCGGCGACCAGGCTCCCGAGAAAGGAGCGGCCCTCCCCGTGGGGGACGCTGGCCCCGTCGCCCGCGACGATCTCCCCGTTGTTGTTTCCGTCGTCGACTGCCCGAAAGATCTCGACCGCGGCCCCGGCGAAGGCAGACTGTCCCGCTGCGCTTCCGACCCAACCGGCGACGGTGAGCGACGATCCCGTGAAAGCGATCGAAGAAAAAATCGGGTAATCGAGCGCCGAATTGGGCGCCCCCGGAGTGATCGCTCCGTCGTTTCCGGTGACCCCGTTCGCCGGGCCGTAGCCGTTGGGATCGCGCGTGTTCGGGTCGAGATCGATCCCGGGAGCGGTCGCGGCGCTGGCGCCGTTGCCGGAGAATGCGTTCTGCGAAAAGACGATCCCGCTCGAACCGAGGACGACGGCGCCCGGGCCCCCGCTTCCCGTGATCACGTTTCGGCTGACGGACGCGGATCCGGCGCCCGCGTTGTAGACGACGAGGCCCATCGATTCCGGCGAAACGAGTCCGGGCGAGAGAAATCCGTTGGCGGACAGTGTGTTCTCCGTCACGGTCACTCCGCTCAACGCCGTTCCAAACCCGAGCTCGATGCCGGCGCCGCGAAGGTTCCGGACGAGGTTGAATCGGATCGTGTCGCCGGATGCCGTCCCGCCGGCGACGAGAAGTATCCCGTCGAACGTGTCGGTCTGCGGTCCGGGCTGATCCACCTCGTTTCGCTCGATCAGGGCGTTGCTGCCGGACCCATCCCGCCGGATGGCGGAGTTGTTGACTCGGACGAAATTGTGCCGGACGAGGATCCCGCTCGAGCTCCCGAGGACCAGGGCGAAAGACGCGGAGAAAGGGGAGGGGATGGTTCCGTCCGCGCGCATCCCGATCAGAGTGTCTTCTACCGACGAGCCCGCGCCGTCGACGGTGATCGCCACGCCGAACAGCGCGATGCTTCGAATCGAGGTGGTGGCCGCGGATGCGGCGGAACCGAACTGGAATCCCCCGCCAATCAGCTCGATTTCCGGCCTATCGAATCGGGGCAGCGGCGTCGCGCCGACGCCGACCGTTCCCCCGGTTCCGAGCTGCCCGGGATTGGTGTCGCCCGCTGAACTCGTCTGCGTCGATCCGTCCAGGGTGATGCCCGCGTTCGTCACGGACGGAAGCGGGGACGCGAGAGACAGCGACCACCAGCAATGATGCGCGGCCGGGCATCCTCCGACGGGATGGACGTATCCGGCGTCTCCGTCGACGAAACCCGCATCGGTGTCCGGGATGTTGAATGCGATCGCGTGGGGTCCCGCACCGGCGGAATTCGCGTCCTGGATGGCTTGCCGAAGCGAGCCGGCGCCGCCATCCGCGGTCGTCGTCACCGGGAAAAGGCCCTTCGTTGCCGTGCTTCCGACGTGGGGAAGCAGCAGCGCGACGGCGATGACCGGCGCCAGCGGAACTCGTCCGAAGCAGAGCCTTCCTGACCGAATGTTCATCGAAAGGTTTCGTGAAGCCTACCAGAGACTTCCGCGCCCGGGGCCGTGTAATCTTCCGGGCGTCCGGGGAGTCTCTCGACTTGATTCGTTCTCCCTCGGGCGCCCGTCTCGTGGCGTCCGAGGATCAAGGAGGCCCATGTGAAGCTCGCCAGGCTCGCTTCCGCCACGCTCGCCCTTTGCCTGTTCGTCCCGTGCCTGTCGTCCGCCGCCGAAGAACATCTCGATTTCGACATGGAGAACCGGATCCGGCAGGAGGGCTTTCACAACTCGAAGGTGATGGCGACCGCGAGCCATCTCATGGACTCGATCGGCGCGCGGCTGACGGGCTCGCCGAACATGAAGAAGGCAAACGAGTGGACGCGCAAGCAGCTCGAGGAGTGGGGCCTCGCCAACGCGCACCTCGAGAGCTGGGGACCCTTCGGCCGCGGCTGGAGCTACGAACAGTGCACTCTTCGGATGCTCGCGCCCGACTCGGCCGAGCTGCTGGCCCTTCCGGTCGCCTGGTCTCCGGGCACGAACGGTCCCCTGCGCGCGAGCCTCGTCCGGGTCAAGCTCGCGACCGAAGAGGACATGAAGGCCCAGAAGGGACAGCTCGCCGGAAAGGTCCTTCTGCTGGGCGACACGCGCGAGGTGAAGCCGCAGGATGCCGCCCTTTCAGAGAGGTACGACGAGAAGGGTCTTTCCGAGATCGCGATGTACGAAGTCCCCGGACTGACTCCTTCGCCACGGCCCGGGCGGCCGCCTTTCAACCGGGAGGAGTTCGCGAAGCGCCGCCGGTTCCGGCGCGCGCTCGACCGGTTCCTCGCCGACGAGAAAGTCGCGGCGGTGCTCGAGCCGGGCGCTCTCGACGGCGGCACGTTCCGCGTGCAGGGCGTCAACAACGGTTACAAGTCTGACGCGCCCGCGACCGTGCCGCAGGTCATGCTGGCCATCGAGCACTTCGGCCGTCTCGCGCGCCTTCTCGACCGCAAGGAGGACGTGCAGATCGAGTTGAACGTCCGCGCGCGGTACCACTCGGAAGACCCGATGGCGTACAACACGATCGCCGAGATCCCCGGGACGGACAAGGGCGGGCAGGTCGTGATGCTCGGCGGGCACCTGGACTCGTGGCACGGCGGCACCGGCGCCACGGACAACGGGGCGGGTGTCGCGGTCGCGATGGAAGCGGTCCGCATCCTGAAGGCGGCAAACGCGCGGCCACGGCGGACGATCCGGATCGCCCTGTGGAGCGGGGAAGAGCAGGGCCTCCTCGGATCGAAGGCCTACGTCCGGTCGCATTTCGGATCCCGGCCGGATTCCTCCCCTGCGGACCTCGAGCTTCCCTCCTCGCAGCGGCCCGTCTCCGGACCCCTGACGATCAAGCCCGAGCACGCGAAGCTCTCCGCGTATTTCAATCTGGACAACGGCACGGGCAAGGTCCGCGGCGTCTACACGCAGGAGAACGTCGCGGTCGTTCCGATCTTCGAATCGTGGATCGAGCCGCTGAAGGACCTGGGCGTGACGATCGTTACCAACCGCAATACGAGCGGGACCGACCACCTCTCTTTCGACGAGGTCGGCCTTCCCGGCTTTCAGTTCATTCAGGACGAGGTCGAGTACGAGACGCGGACGCACCACACCAACATGGATACCTACGAGCGCCTGGTGAGGGAGGATCTGATGCAGGCCTCCGTCGTGATGGCCTCCTTCGTCTATGCGGCGGCCAACCGCGAGGCGCCGATTCCCCGCAAGCCGCTTCCGAAAGACCCGCCTCGCCGCGACGAGGCGGCGCCGGCTCCCGCCGAGAAAGGCCCGCTGGCGAAGCCGGAGCGGACAGCCCCCCCGGCCGCTCCGCCGGTCTCGCCCACGCCGGCGCCGGGGCGCTGAGGAGGCGAAGGGCGAACGGCTAAAACTGACAACGAGAACTGACAACGGAAAACTCAGCTCGGATAGCATCGTCCGATGACTCTTTTCACAGCTGTTCTCGTCCTCGCGCTGCCCGCCGCCGCGGCGCGGGCTTCGGCGCCCGCGGCTCCCGCCTCGCCCGCCGCTTTCACGGCGCCGGAAATAGCCGCTGCCGCGACGATCACGCAGGGCGTGCTCCGGGCGCACACCCGGTTTCTCGCCTCCGACCTCCTCGAGGGGCGCGCCCCCTCGACGCGCGGAGACCGCCTGTCGCTCGAATATGTCGCGAGCCAGATGGAGGCGATGGGCCTCGCCCCTGCGGCTCCGGGCGGCGGGTGGATCCAGAAGGTCCCTCTCGTCGCGATCGCGCCGCGGGTGCCCGACACCATGGTCCTCGCCGGCCCGGGCGGCAGGCAGGAGTCCCTGCGCTACCGGCAGGACTTCATGGCCTTCCCCGGGGTTCAGAAGCCGACGGCGTCCATCGAGAACGCGGAGGTCGTCTTCGTCGGGTACGGGATCGTGGCCCCCGAATACGGCTGGGACGACTACAAGGACGTGGACGTCCGCGGCAAGGTGATCCTGATGATGAACAACGATCCCGAGGACGATCCAGCGCTCTTCGCGGGGAAGACGCGTCTCTGGTACGGCCGCTGGGACTACAAGTACGAGATCGCCGGCCGCAAGGGCGCCGCGGCGGCCATCATCATCCACACGATTCCCTCCGCGGGGTACGACTGGAACGTGATTCAGACCGGGTGGGGCACCGAGCGGTACGAGCTTCCCGACGATGGGAGTCCGCGCGTCTCCGTGAAGGCCTGGACCACGAACGACGCTTCGAAAAAGATCGCGGCGCTCGGAGGCCAGGACCTCGACCGGATGCGCGCCGCCGCGCAGCGCAGGGATTTCCGTCCGGTCCCGCTCGGAGTGCGGGTCTCGTTCGCGGTTCAGAGCGCGATCCGCAACGTCGAGAGTGGGAACGCGCTGGGGCAGATTCGCGGAAGCGATCCGGCGCTCGCGAAGCAGATCGTCATCTATACGGCGCACCACGATCACTTCGGGAAGAAGGAAGGAGCCGGGAAAGCCGGCGAAGACCTGATCTTCCACGGCGCCCGCGACAACGCGGCGGTTCTCGCCATCGCGCGCGCGTACAC
>JALYUA010000238.1 GCA_030854005.1 Acidobacteriota bacterium | reverse complement strand
CGTCTGGTTTGTGGCACGAGGGGAATTTTAGGACAACTCTCTTGTTTGTCCGCCAGAATGCGCGGGCATAGCCGATTTCAGTGGGCGGGCACGCTGCCGTTTGCCCTCACGCTGGCGACCCTCCTGCCTGCCGCCGCGCTGGGGGAGAAGCTTCGGAACCACTTCGATTCGGACGCCTTCATGCGCGAGCCCGCCTTCTTCGATTTTGTGGCGCTCGGCGCTCCCGGGGAAACGTCGTGGAAGGTGGTCGCGGAATTCAACCCGCCCTCGGCCCCGAACGCGATCAGCCAGGTGGTCTCGTCGCGGCCCGCCGAGTCGATCGGCGCGGCGCTACGGCGCACCGTGACGCTACGCGACGGGACGCTCTTGCTGGGGATCAAGAAGACTCCCGGAATCGGGGGGATCGTCTTCCGGCTCGCGGACGAGAAGAACTATCTGGCCGTCCTGATCGATCCGGTGACGGGCCAGGCGCGGCTGCTCCAGTCCCGCGCGGGCAGGACGACGGAGCTCGCGCGAGCCACTTCGGAGACACCGCGGGAGTGGGGGGTTCTGACCGTCGAGCTGTCCGGATCACGGGTGGCCGCGGCGTGGGAAGGGAAACCGCTCTTTGAAGCACAGGACGCGGCGCCCGCCGCGGGCCGGGTCGGCATCGCGACCGCCGGGCCGGGGATCATGACATTCGACGAGTTCGTGATCGACGGGAAGTAGCTCTTGGCTCTCAGCTTTCAGCTCTCAGCCGATCGGGTTTTCTCATCCTGACAGCTGAGATCTGACGGCTGACAGCTTCTATGGCCTCGCGGCGAACTTCATCCTTCCGTTCTCCACCTTCAGGATCACCGGCAGCTTCGTCGGATTCCTGTCCGCGTCCATGGTGATCGTGCCGGTCACGCCGGGGAAGTCTTTGGTAGCCGCCAGCGCGTCGCGCAGCCGCTTGCCCTCGGTCGAGCCCGCGCGGCGGATCGCGTCGACGATCAGCCCCGCCGCGTCGTAGGAGCTCGCCGCGATCGAGTCCGGCTCCGAGCCGTAACTCTTCTTGTAGATGTCCACGAAGGCGCGCACGGCGGGCGCCGGGTCGTCCACTGAGTAGTGATTCGAGAAGTACGCGCCTTCGACGGCCGCGCCGCCGATCTCCGCGAGCTTCGGCGAATCCCAGCCGTCGGCGCCGAGGAGCACGGCTTTCATCCCGAGCCCTCGGGACTGCCGGGCGATCAGCCCCGCGTCCGTGTAGTAACCGGGGACGAACAGCACGTCCGGCTTCTCCGCCTGGATCGAGGTGAGCTGGGCGCTGAAGTCGCTGTCGCCCTCGGCGTACTTGACCTCCGAGAGGATCCGCCCGCCCTGACCCGTGAAGGACTTTCGGAAGGCCTCCGCGAGGCCGACGCTGTAGTCGCTCTTCGAGTCGATGAGGATCGACGCCGTCTGCGCCTTCAGGTTCTGGCGGGCAAACAGGGCGAGAGCCTTTCCCTGGCTGGGATCGATGAAGCAGACGCGGAAAATGTAGTCGCCCTTCTTCGTCACCTCGACGTTGGTGGAGGTGGGAGAGACCATCGGGACCTGGTAGGACTGCGCGATCGGCGCCGCCGCGAGGGAGCGCGACGAGGCGTTCTCGCCGATCAACGCGACGACGTGGTTGCGGGTGATGAGCTTCGAGACGGCGGAAGCCGCCTCCGAGGGCTCGTTGCGGTCGTCCTCCGAGAGCAGCTCGAGCTTCTTGCCGAGCACGCCGCCCTTCGCGTTGATTTCGTCGATCGCGAGCTTGGCCCCGTTCTTTCCGGAGAGCGCGAAGGTCGCCTGCGGCCCCGTCAGCGCGCCGAAGAAGCCGATCTTGATTCCCTGCGTGCCCGTGGATTGCTCTCCGCCGCAGGCGACCGCGAGCGCCGCTGCGACGAGGAGAAGCCGCCGCCAGGAGGCGTTACGCATCGAAGTGCATTCTAACCGGGCGCCGGGCGCTCGCCGCCGAAGGGCGGAAAGCTGTCAGCTCTCAGCTCTCAGCTCTCAGCTCGGGCGGACCAGGGCGAAGGGCGAAGGTCGTTGTCCCTTCCATTCCCGATCTCGTTGACCGGGAAGCACCGCGTCGCTCCCGCTGGCCGCTCGGCTCCCTGTTCCCTCCCAGTTGACCGCGGAGTACCGCGGCCGTCTCGCTCCCGCTGGTCGCTCGGCTCCCGTTTCCCGTTTCCCGGCGTTCTCGCTTCCGTTGGTCGCTCGGCTCCCGGTCCCGGTTCTTCTCTCTGATAGCGTTCTCCCATGTCGCGGATCAGCCGGGTCGGACGCTCTGCGGTGGCGGGCGCGGCGCGGGACACGTTCGAGCGCAAGATCGCCGAGCGCGGGAACATTCCGAACCAGTACCGTGTGTTCGCACACCGGCCCTGGATCCTCTCCACCATGGACGCGCATTTTTCGGCGGTGATGGGCTCGGGAACCGTTTCCCTCAAACTGAAGGAGCTCCTCGCCCTGCAGACCTCGCTCGCCAACGCCTGTCACTATTGAACGCGCTCGCACACCGCTCTGGCAGAGCGGCTGGGGGCAACGCCGGAACAGATCGAGAAGCTGCTCGACTTCGAGAACGGCCCATTCGATCCAAAGGAAAAAGCGGCGCTGCGGTTCGGCCTCGAGATGACCCGCAACGCCAGCCAGGTGTCGGATACGACGTTTGCCGAGCTGCGCCGCCATTTCGAGGAGGGCGAGGTCGTCGAGATCGCCTGCGTCGTGGGCCTCTTCGCCTACTTCAACCGGTTCAACGAAGCCCTGCGGACGGACCCCACCGCGCCGGGGGAGGGCGTGGACTCTTAGGACGGAAGGCGGCAGGCGGCAGGGGGCAGGCGGACGGCGCCGGGAACGGGAAGACGGGAAACGGGAAACGAAGGGAGAAGAGATCGTGATCCCCGCTTTCGCCTTTCGCCCTGGGCCGCCCGAGCTGACAGCTGACAGCTGACGGCTGACAGCTTCCCGCCCTTCGCCTTTCCCCCTTTCCAAGCTGATAACCTCCGCCCTCGAACAAGGATCAGTCATGAACGAATCCAAGACTTACGACGTTTCGATCATCGGATCCGGGCCCGGCGGCTACGTCGCGGCGATCCGGGCGGCCCAGCTCGGGCTCTCCGTGCAGGTCATCGAGCTCGAGCCGAGGCTCGGCGGCGTCTGCACCCTGCGCGGGTGCATCCCGACGAAGGCCCTCCTCCACACGGCCGATCTCCTCGAGGAGGCGCGGCACGGCGCCGACATCGGCGTCATGGCCCGCGAGATCAAGCTCGAGATGGCGGGGGCGCAGAAACACAAGGAAAAGGTGGTCCGCCAGAGCTCGAACGGCGTGGCCTACCTCATGAAGAAGAATCGCGTCGACGTCACCCCCGGATTCGGGCGGATCGCGGGGCCGGGCCGGGTGGCGGTCAAAGCCGCCGACGGGTCCGAGTCGGAGTTCGGCGCGAAGAACATCCTCATTGCCACAGGCTCCTCTCCCCGGTCGCTTCCGGGGATCGACATCGACCACCGGACGGTCCTTTCTTCCGACTCGATCCTGGATCTCGCGGAGGTGCCCAAGTCGCTCCTGGTGATCGGCTCCGGGGCGGTCGGCGTCGAGTTCGCTTCGATGTTCGCCCGCTTCGGTTCGAAGGCCACCGTGATCGAGGTGCTGCCGCGAATCGTTCCCGTCGAGGACGAGGAGATCTCGCGCGAGCTCGCCGCTTCGTTCAAGCGGCAGGGCATCGCCGTCTACGTCGACACGCGCGTCGAAAAGGTCACGAAGATGGACAACGGCGTCGAGGTGCTCGCCCGGACCTCAGGGGGAAAGACCGAGACGTTCCGGGCGGAGAAGATGCTTCTGGCCGTCGGCCGGAAACCCCTGTCGGAAGGCATCGGTCTCGAGGCGGTCGGAGTCGCGACCGACCGGGGCTACATCCGCGTCGACGGGATGATGCGCACGAACGTCCCGGGCATCTACGCGATCGGAGACGTCGTTCCGACGGCATGGCTCGCCCACGTGGCGTCCGCCGAGGGGATCGTCGCCGTCGAGCACATGGCGGGCAAGAACCCTCCGCCGCTGAACTACGACCAGGTGCCCGGCTGCACCTATTGCTCCCCGGAGATCGGGTCGATCGGACTGACGGAAGCGAAGGCCCGCGAGCGCGGCTACGACGTCGTGGTCGGGAAGTTCCCGTTCTCCGCGATCGGCAAGGCGAGGATCATCAACGAGACGGCGGGCTTCGTGAAGATCGTCGCGGAGAAGAAATACGACGAGGTGCTTGGTGTCCACATCATCGGCCCGAAGGCGAGCGAGCTGATCTCAGAGGCGGGCGCCGCCCTGCGTCTGGAAGCCACGTCGGAAGAGCTCGTCCGGACGATCCACGCGCATCCGACGCTGTCCGAAGCGATGCATGAGGCCGCGGAAGCCGTCGCGGGGCACGCGATTCACATCTGAGGACGGGAGGCGGCAGGGGGCAGGCGGGAAGACCGACGCGCCGACTCTCCGTGTCCCGTTTCCGCCTTCCGCCTCCCGCCTCCCGCCTCCCGTCTTATTGCGGCCCCTTCGGCGGCTCGCCCGGCGCGGCCTGAGTCGCGGGCGCCGCCGGGTACGCGAGGGTCCGGCCCTCGCGGTAGTCGTTGGCGGAGTTCGGCATCCCCGTGCTCAGGCCCGGCACGCGTTTCGAGTCGATGTCGGGCTGGTACTTGCGGTCGGGGTTGAAGAGCGCCGTCCCGTCCGGCCTCGCCCCCGGGCCGGGAGGCTCACCGCGCGGCTTTCCTCCGACCGCACCCGGCTTTGCGCCGGCCGCAGCGGCCGCATCCCGCCGGCCCGCGCCGGTGACGCCGACGTCGATGTAGGCGGAAGGCGCCGACACCAGTCTCTCGACCGAGACGCGCACGATGTCGGAACGCCGCATGCTGACGAGCGTCCCTCCGGGATGCTGGTGGAAGGAGACCTGATCTCCGCTCTGAAGCGGCCGGTCCCGCGACCAGAGAACGGCCCGGCCGGCCGTCTCGATGCGATAGAGCTGCGAGACGTGTGCGTCCGCCGCCCTCGCCACCGCCGGCATGGCGGCGGCCGCCACGAGAACGATCACCGGGACGGAAAGCCGCAGGCGCAGCATGGAGCCCTCGATTATACGGGCCGACTCCCGCACCCCGACTCGACAGGGACGGATCGCCCTCCGCGGAACGGTTTTTTGGATTCACCGGACATAGAATGGCGGGCTCCGAGTCATGAGCCAGGAACGAGACCGTGCGGGGACGGACCTCTCCGCGCTGAGGATTCACCGGGAGCCCGAGAAATCGGGCGGAGCCCGCGGCTGGCTGCTTCTCGCCGCGATTCTGATCGTCGCGGCCGGGGCGGCCGCGTACTTCTTCGCCGGCCGCTCGCTGCGCCCGAAGAAGGTCGATCTGGTGACCGCCTCCGTCGTCACCGAAGGACAGGCCACGACCGTTCTCACCGCGACCGGTTACGTGGAGGCGGAGCGCAAGGCGGACCTGTCTCCGAAGATCACGTCGCGAATCACCGAGTTAAACGTCACGGAGGGCTCGCGGGTCCGCAAGGGCGATGTGGTCGCCCGGCTCGATCACACCGACATCGACGCGCAACTCTCCGAAGCCCGCGCGGCCTGGGTCAACGCGCGGGCGGAGCTCGCCCGGCAGAGGTCCCTGACGACGGAGGGACTGGCGCCCCAGTCCGTTCTCGACTCGGCCGTCGCCCAGGAATCCTCGACGCGCGCGCGTGTCGACTACGTGCGGGCTCTTCTCGACTACACCGAGATCCGCGCCCCCTTCGGCGGCGTCGTGACCGCCAAGCGGGCCTTCGTCGGGGAGGCGGTGTCTCCCTTCGGCTCGTCGCCGTCGGGCGGCGGATCGGGAGGGGCGATCGTCACGCTGGTCGAGTTCTCATCCCTCTATGTCGGCGCCGACGTCAACGAATCGAACCTCTCGCGCCTGGCACCCAGCCAGCCGGCGGAAATCTCGCTCGACGCCGTGCCCGACAAGACGTACCACGGGCACCTCCGGCAGATCGTTCCCGCCGCCGACCGGCAGAAGGCGACGGTCCGCGTCAAGGTCGCGATCGACGACGCCAATGAGAAGATCCTGCCCGACCTGTCCGCCCGAGTGGCGTTCACGTCGGAGCCGACTTCGGGAAAGATCCACCGATCGAGGATTCTGGTCCCGAAAAGCGCGCTCGCCACCGCGGATGGAAAGACCGGCGTCTTCAAAGTGGTCGAAGGGAAGGCGCGTTTTGTTCCCGTCCAGGCGGGGGGCGAAGTGCAGGGGCAGGTGGAAGTGACGTCGGGTCTCCAGGGCGGCGAGAAGCTCGTCGCGGCGCCGGCCGCCGTGCAGCTTCGCGAAGGGGATCGGGTCCGCACGGAGGCGGAGGGCGCCGGTTAGGAAGAGTTCGGGCACGCGAGGAGAAGGAGGTCCCATGGCAGAACCGCTGATCGCCATCGAGCACGTCGAGAAGGTCTACCGGCGCGATGCGCTGGAGATTCCGGTGTTGAACGACGTCAACCTCGAGATCCCCCAGGGAGAGTTCGTCTCGCTCATGGGGCCGTCGGGTTCCGGCAAGACGACGCTCCTGAACCTGATCGCGGGCATCGATCAGCCGACGCGCGGGCGAATCGTCATCGGCGGAAAGGACATCGCCCGCATCGGGCAGGGCGAGCTCGCTCGGTGGAGGTCGCGGACGGTCGGCTTCATCTTCCAGCTTTACAACCTGCTGCCGGTGCTGACCGCGTTCGAGAACGTGGAGTTGCCGCTTCTTTTGACGCCGCTGAAGCGCGCCGAGCGCCGGAGGCACGTCGAGACGGCGCTGAAGATCGTGAGCCTCGAGGACCGGATGGACCACTACCCCCGCCAGCTTTCGGGGGGCCAGGAGCAGCGCGTCGCCATCGCGCGCGCGATCGTCTCCGACCCCGCGATTCTCGTCGCCGACGAGCCGACGGGTGACCTCGACGCGAAGTCCGCCGAAGAGATCCTCGTTCTCCTGAACCGGCTGAACGCCGAGTTCGGCAAGACGATCGTCATGGTGACGCACGATCCGAAGGCCGCGGCGCGGGCTCACCGCATGGTCCACCTCGATAAGGGCGTCCTTCACGCCGATGAGCAGACCGAGGCCGGGGCCGCGAGGAACGTATGAAGTTCTTCAATCTGGTCTGGCGAAACGTCTTCCGCAAGAAGACGCGCACGGTTTTGACGACCGGCTCGATCGTGCTCGTCCTCGTCCTGATCGTCGTGCTCACGTGTCTCCTGCAGGCCATGGAGCAGGACCCCTCGGGCAACCGCGGATCCAACCGGCTCGTCGTGCAGCACGCCACGGGTCTCGCGAATTTCCTTCCGCTGTCTCAACGGCAGAGAATCGAGCAGATCCCGGGCGTCGTCGCGGTCTCGCCGCAGATCTGGTTCGGCGGCGTCTACAAGGACGACAAGCCCGAGAACTTCTTCGGTCAGCTTTCCTGCGACCCCGAGATCTTTTTCACCAAGCTCTTCGACGACGCCACGATCGACCCCGCGGTCGAGAAGGAGTTCCGGGCGACGCAGAACTCCTTCGTCGCGGGACAGAGCCTCGTGGACAAGTTTCACTGGAAGAAGGGTCAGCACATCACCCTCCGCGGGACGTACATCCCCGTGACGCTCGATCTGGCCTTCGTCGGAAGTTACAAGTCCGGCGACGAATCGAATGCGTTCTTCCACAACGAGTATCTGAACCAGGCGAAGTGGTTCGGGGCGAACAGGGTGACCGGCATCTACTACCTGAAGGTCGCCAACGCCGCCGACTTGCCGCGCGTGACGTCCACGATCGACAAGATGTTCGAGAACAGCGACGCGCCTACGAAGACGCTGACGGAAAAACAGTTCCAGGCGTCTTTCATGGAGATGATGGGCAACATCAAGGGGCTGATCCGCTGGATCTCCCTGATCATCCTCTTCGCCGTGACTCTCATCGTCGCCAACACGGTGGCGATGTCGGCCCGCGAGCGCGTCACGGAGATCTCGGTGATGCGGACACTCGGGTTCCGGCCCGGGCACATCCTCGGGTTCATTCTCTCGGAAGCCGTGCTGATGTCGCTTCTGGGGGGGCTCGTCGGGGTCGTGCTCGCGAAGTATCTCTTCGTGCCCGGGATGGTGAAGGGCATGGCGACCACCCCCATGGCGCCATTTCTCATCAATTTCAAGGTGACGGGATCGGTTCTTCTCGCGGCCTTCCTGATCTCCGTCGGGGTCGGGGTGCTCGCGGGTTTCGTTCCCGCAATCCGCTCGAGCCGGATCCGCATCGTCGACGGACTGCGGCAGGTGGTGTGACATGGCGATCCCGCTCAAGTACAACGCGCGCAACCTGGTCAACCGGAAGGTCTCGACGGGGATGACGGTCCTGGTCATCTGCCTCGTCGTGACGGTGTTTCTCTTCGTGCTCGCCCTCTGGCAGGGCGTGAACCGGACCCTTTCCGTGAACGCCTCCACGCGAAACGTCTTGACGATGCGCGTCGGGTCTCAGGCGGAAATGCAGAGTGTCGTGACGCGCGACTCCTACGAGATGATCCGCGCGCTTCCCGGGATCGAGCGCAATGCGAAGGGCGAGCCGCTCGTCTCCCCCGAGCTGCTGACGCTCATCAACATCCCCCGGCAGGATGGGAAGAGCTCGAACGTGCAGATTCGAGGGGTCGCGCCGGTCGGTCTTGAGATGCGGCCCGGGGTTCGGATCGTGGACGGCCGGCTCATGAACCCCGGAACCAACGAGGCCATCGTCTCGAAGAACCTCGCGACCCGCTTCGCGGGGATGGGCATTGGAGACACGATCAAGTCCGGGAGCTTCCGCTGGACGATCGTCGGTCACTTCGACGGGTCCGGGAGCGCCTACGAGTCCGAGATCTGGGTAGACGTCAAGGACCTGCAGGGGCAGTCGAAGCGGCCGATCTTCTCCTCCGTCTTCGTCCGCGCGAGCGACCCGGACGCGGCGGCGCGGTACATCGAGACGGTCAAGGGCGACCAGCGCCTGAAGCTCGAAGGCAAGACCGAAAAGAAATACTACGAGGAGCAGATGGTCACGGGGGCGCCGATCAAGGTCCTGGCGATCCTCGTCGGGCTCTTCACCGCGATCGGAGCATCGTTCGGGGCCATGAACACGATGTACGCGCAGGTCTCGGCGCGCACGC
>JALYUA010000217.1 GCA_030854005.1 Acidobacteriota bacterium | reverse complement strand
CGTCAAGAAGACTCTCGAGAAAGGCGAGTTCGACCTCGGCTGACGCGGCCGCCGCGGGCGTCCGGCCAGCGGGCGAGGACGATCCGGGCGTCGGCGGAACGCGGCTCTCGCCGCCCGTCCCGCGCCTGGGACCGCGCGCGCTCGGCCTGATTCTGGTCCTCGCCGCCGCGGCGCGGCTGGCTCTCGCGCTGCAGGTCGGACTCGGCGCGGTCCAGTTCGGGGATGCGCCGGCCTATCTCTACGCGGCAGAGGCGCTCGTCCAGACGGGCCGGTATCCGAGCACGACGGACGTCGGATTCTTCCGCCCTCCCGGATACCCCGCTTTTCTCGTCCTCGCCACCCTCGGTCATCCCCAGCGACTCGTGCTGGCGAAGCTCGCCAACGTCGCGCTCGGCTCCGTCGCGGTGCTCGTGCTCGCCGTCCTCTCGGCGCGCGTCTTTCGATCCCGACGGATCGCCCTGGCGACGGGCGTCGCCGCGGCGCTGGCTCCCGGATTGGTGCTGATATCGAGCGACGTCCAGAGTGAGCCTCTTTTCCTCGTCTTTCTTCTGGCGGCGGCGTTCCTGCTCCTGACCGCCGTCGACCGCCCTTCCTCGACGCTCGCCCTGCTCGCGGGAGGAGCTTTGGGCCTCTCCGCGCTCACGAGGCCCACTTCTCTCGCCCTGGTCCCTTTTCTTCTCGCTCCCCTCGCCGATCGCCGGTACCCTTTCCGCGTCCGCAGCCATATCGCCGGAGCGGCCCTTCTGGGAGCGCTGTTTTCCGTGGGACCCTGGACTCTGCGCAATGCCGTCGTCTTCCACGAGATCATTCCTGTCAGCGACGCGGACGGCCGGGCCTTCTACGAGGGAAACTCCGTGTGGGCCCGCCGGTATTACGCCCTGCGGAGCCGGGAAGAGTACGCGGCGTGGGTCACCGCCGAAGACAGGGACATCCGGAAGAGACTCGGCGAAGTCGAGGCCGGGGGAGCTCTCTCCCCTCGCCAGCGCGCCCGGGCCTTTCGGGACATGGCGCTGCAGGACATCCGGGCGGATCCTGGCGCCTCTCTCCGCCTCCTGCTCCGCAAAGGCTGGTTCTGGTTGAGGCCCTATCCGACGACGTGGTTCCGCTCGGCGGGGATTGTCTGGTTGACCGGTCTCTACTACGGAATCCTGTACGTGCTCGCCGCCGTCGGATTTCGATCCGCCCGCCGGCGGGGTGTGCGCCGGTTCGCGCTCGGAGCCCTCGCCGTCAGCATGGCTTCGCACGCGCTGATCATCGTCGTCTGGCGATACCGGATTCCCTACTGGGACCCGATCCTTCTCCTCTACGGCGTGCCGGGCGGCGCTAGACTCCTCTTCCTATGACGGTCGCGACGGCTCGGAGGACGGTTGAGGCCCGCTGGCTCGGGCGGATCTCCTACGCGGAGGGCCTCCGGCTCCAGCAGGAAGCGGCGAGCGCCGTCGCGGAGGGCGCCGACGAGTCTCTGCTCCTGCTCGAGCACGCGCCGGTCTTCACCCTCGGGAGAAATGCGACCGCGGCCGACGTGCTGATGTCTCCCGAGCGGCGGCGCGAGCTCGGCATCGAGCTCTTCGAGACGGACCGCGGCGGCAAGGTCACGTATCACGGCCCGGGCCAGCTCGTCGGTTACCCGATCCTGAACCTCGATCCGGATCGGCGGGACGTCAAGGCCTACGTCACCGATCTGGAGGAGGCGCTCATCTCGACGCTCGCGGATTTCGGGATCGCGTCCGCCCGTTCGCCGAGTCCGGACCGAGTGACATCCGTCTGGGTCGGAAACGACAAGATCGCCGCCATCGGCGTCCACATCTCGCGCTGGATCACCACGCACGGCTTCGCCCTGAACGTGACGTCCGAGCCGCTCGCCGGATTTCTCGGCATCGTCCCCTGCGGCATCGTGGACGGTGGCGTGACGTCGATGGAAACGCTGCTCGGGGAAGCGCCCTCGCTTGAGCGCGTCGCTTTGGCGTTCCGCGGGCGGTTCTCGGAAATCTTCGGTCGCGAGATAATCGGCGCGTGAGCAGCCTGCCCGTCCTCCCGCCGACTCCCGCGCCGCGCCCGTCCCGGCTCGAGCGCCCGGAGTGGCTCAAGGTGCGGCTGAACACGACCGGCGAATACGACGAAGTGCGCGCGATGATGCGCCGCCTTTCGCTCGTGACCGTGTGCGAAGAGGCACGCTGCCCGAACATCCACGAGTGCTGGGCGCGGGAGCGCACCGCCACCTTCATGCTGGCGGGCGACATCTGCACGCGCCATTGCGGTTTCTGCGCGGTCGGAAAGGGCAGGCCCGGAGAGCTCGATCCGCAGGAGCCCGAGAGAGTCGCGGAGGCCGCCGCCGAGCTCGGGCTCTCCCACGCCGTCGTCACTTCGGTCAACCGCGACGACCTGGAGGACGGGGGCGCCGGCCACTTCGCCGCGACGATCCGGGCGATTCGCGCCCGCGTGCCGGCCTGCACGGTGGAAGTCCTCATCCCGGACTTTCAGGGGAATCCGGCGGCGCTCGAAAGCGTCCTCGCGGAGGCCCCGGAGATCCTGAACCACAACACGGAGACCGTTTCGCGGCTCTACCGCCGCGTGCGTCCCGAGGCCCGGTACGGGCAGTCGCTCGAGCTCCTCGCGCGCGCCGACCGGTGGCGGCGGACAAACGGCTCGGCGCTGAAGACGAAGTCCGGCCTCATGGTCGGGCTCGGCGAGACGATCGACGAGCTCCTCGCGACCCTCGCCGACCTGCGCGCCTCCGGCTGCGACATCGCGACGCTCGGGCAGTACCTGCAGCCGCACGCGCACCGCCTGCCCGTCGAGAGGTACTACACGCCCGCGGAATTCGAAACACTCCGGCAGCAGGGGGAAGCGATGGGATTCGCGCGCGTCGAAGCGGGACCTCTCGTCCGCTCGTCGTACCACGCCCGGCGCGCGCTCGAGGGAGCGGCCGGCGCATGAGGCGACCGTCCTTCGGGGTCCCGCCGATCTCTCTCGTTTTCGCGCTCGCCTTCGGGATCGCGGCGTGCGCCGCGGGCCAGGTGACGGGCGCGGCGCTGCGCCGCGAGCAGAAGCCCGTGTACCCCGAGGGCCTCCTCAAGATCCAGAAGCAGGGCAACGTACTGGTCATCGGCCGGATCGATCGCGAGGGCCGTGTGCAGGACGCGCACGCCATCGCGGCGACGAACCCGGGCTTCGTGGACGCGTCGCTCGCGGCGCTCAAGGCCTGGCAGTTCAAGCCGGCCACGCGCAGCGGCGCCCCGATTGACTCCGCGGTGAACGTCGGTTTCCGCTTTCGGCTGGAAGGCAAGACGCACAATGAGATTCCGCGGCCGATCCTCGGCGATTTCGCGATCTTCGCGTCGGACACGTCTGGAAAGAAGACCGCGCCGGACGGCCTCCCGATCCGGCGGGGCACAAGTCCGCGGCTTCGTGTCGAGGCCGTGCTCGACGTCACGCCGGCCGAAAAGCCCGCGAAGCTGGCCCTCCGAGCCGAGGCTCTGTCCCCGAAGAGCCGGCGCATCGCGCTCTGGAACGGAACGGTGAACGTTCCCGCCCGCGCGGCCTCCGTCCCCGTCCCCTTTTCCGCCCCGATCGGCGCGGACTGGGAGGACGGAATCTGGCAGGTGCAGATCTCGGTCAACGACGTGCCCGCGGGAGGCGGGCAGTTCTGGCTCGCGGGAGACCCGGCCCACTTCGACTTTGCCGGAGCCATGTCGAGAATCGCCGCCGCCGCCGTCGTCCCGCCCCCCGCCCCGGTCCCGACGGCGGCTCCGGCGGGCGTTCCGCGGCCGCTGCCGACGGCGACGCCTCGCAGGAAATAGACGTGGCCGGGGTCCGGCCGGCCGTGCCG
>JALYUA010000205.1 GCA_030854005.1 Acidobacteriota bacterium | reverse complement strand
CGCCCCCGCAGAGATCGCCGCGGCGATGGCGCGCTCGATCACGGGCGTCGAGACGACCGGCGCGAGACGCCGGCGCGCCTCCCATTCGCTCGCGAGCGCCGTTCCCATGGCTTCGAAATCCCGGCGCGCCGCCGACCGCGCCATCTCAGCCGCCGCCCGACGTACCCCCTCGATCTCCCGAGTCACGGCGGCGTCTCCCTCGAGCCGGGCGCGCAACACCTCCCAGTTGTTCATCCCGGAAGAGTGCGCGGCTCCCGTGTCGTACAGCGTCAGGTGCCGCTCCCAGGCGGCGGGCTCCACATCTTCCCTGGCCGCTCGGGTCGCCCCGGGCAGGAACTCGATCGTATGGAGGCCGCCGGCGAGCGCCGGATAGTAATCCTGGACGCCGGCGGGCTTCCCGAGCACCCGCGTCTCGACGTCGCGCACGAAATCGACGCGATCGACGCCCGCCATGTCCCTCGGCGCGAACCGTTCGAGGGCGCCCATCAAGGCCACGGTCAGGGCGGACGATCCTCCCAGTCCCGAACCGATCGGGACGGACGTCTCGAGCTCGATCTCGAGGGGCTCCCGGATCAGCAGAGCGTCGAGGAGAGATCCCACGAGAGCCGCGCGCGGGTCCGCCAGCAGGCCGTCGGATTCCACCGAGCGGCAGTCGAACGAGCCGTCCGCCGCGAAAACCCGGAAGACTCCTTCCGAGGGCCGGACCCGGCACGACGCGAAGAGGTCGATGGCCACGTTGATCGTGAAGGTGCCGGGATGCAGAACATGAAGCGGCCACAGGTCGAGCGTTCCGCCCGCGAGATCGACGCGCGCGGGTGCCGAGGCAAGGATCCTCATGAACGCGAGAACCTATCAGCTCGCGGGATGTTCAGCGCTCACACTCTTCGCGTCAGCGGAGGAGCGTGTCCCTCGGGGGGCGCATCTGTTCTTCGAGACCTGTCAGGCTGGATGTTCCGCCCCTCACCCCAACCCTCTCCCCCGGCGCGCGGGGACGCCGTAAGCAAGTCCTGACACTCGGCATCGCCTTCCACTTGAGTGCCGCCCCTCACCCCGCCCTCTCCCCGGCGCGCGGGGAGAGGGAGCGGAGGGAGCAGAGGGAGCGGAGGGAGACGGGGCGTGGCTTCTCACCCGCACTGGTTAATACGCTCGGGGCGGGAGCCGAAGCGAACGCAGTAAGCGGAGGCGACGGTTTAGTACCCGACCCGGCTCGCGCGGAGGAATCCCGACTGGGGAAAAGAGACGCCTTCGACGGTCAGAGTCTGCCCGGCCGACTTCGAGGTCATCGCCGGGTCGCGGGACATCAGTCGCCACACTTCGCCGTTGTCGGCGCAGAACGCAGCCTCATGGTGCGCCTGCGGGAGGGGGCAGAGGCCGGCTTCCACCCGGGACTCGCAGTCGAGACACACGAGAGTCCCCGTCATCCGCCGGGAGACGAGCGTCGGCCGGTTCAGGGTCGGCCCGCGGGAGCCCGAGAGGGATGCCAGCGTGGCCATCCCGGAGGACGCGCTCGAAAGGCTCGCGTCCTCGGTCGGAAGGCGCCGGCTCGACACGTCGGCGACCAGGGGAACCAGGAGGAACAGGACCACGGCGGCCGTGGCCAGGAGGGGGTACTCGAAACGGGCGGGCCGAACGTCGCCTTGGTGGAGGCGCTGCCTCAGCCGGCTCGGGGCCGGCGAGCGCTCGCGGTGCGTGCGAAGCACGTGGGCGAGCCCGCGGGCGGAACGGGCCCGGGCCTCGCAGGGAGCGCACTCGGCGAGGTGTCGGGAGAGCGACTCGGCCTCGACCCTGGAGATGTCCCGCTCGAGATGAGCGTAGAGGAGGAAGCGAGCCTGGGCGCAGTTCATGGTGCCGGGGACAGCAACGAGCCGTCCGCCGCCTAAATTCCAGCGTCGCCCGCCCGGCGGGCGCGGGGGAAAAGGCCTTCGCCGCCCGGCTTTCGCTAGGCGGCCGGGCTCTTCGGCCGGGTCCGCATCTTGGTCGGCTCGGCGCCCCGGATGTACCCGTGCTGGCGGGCGTACTTCAGGAGCGCCTTCTCGAGCAGCTTGCGTCCCCGGTACAGGCGCGACATGACGGTGCCGACGGGGCAATCCAGAATGTCCGCGATCTCCTTGTACGAGAAGTCTTCGAGGTCCGCCAGCAGGACGACCATCCGGTAGTCGTACGGCAGCGACTCGAGGGCCTTCTTGACGTCCTCGTCCATCACACCCGTGAAGTACTCGGACTCCGGGTCGGCGGCCTGGTCGGTGTTGTCCCGGCGGACGATGCGCTCAAAAGAGTCCTCGATCTCGGCGAAATCCACGCTCCGAGGCTCGAGCTTCTTCTTGCGGTAGTTGTTGATGAAGGTGTTCTTCAGGATCTTGAAGAGCCACGCTTTCAGATTCGTGCCCTCTTCGAACTTGTCGTAGTACTTGTACGCCTTGAAGTAGGTCTCCTGAACGAGATCCTCGGCGTCCTCCGCGCTCCGGGTCATCCGGTAGGCGGTGTTGTAGAGCGAGTCCAGGTACGGCATCACGAGGGAATCGAAGTCCCACGACGAGACACCGGGCTGATCCGTTTTCGGCTGCACGTTGACCTTTTCCATGTCTCCCCGTGTTTCAATAATCCTGCCCGACCCGTGGATCCGACCGCCCGGTGGAGGCCGGTCCGATAAGCTTCTTGGCTTCTACGGATTACGCCCCGCAAGCGTTGAGGGGGCGACAAGAAGAAATACGCGAAGAGACCGGGAATGGTTTCCGTTAGGGGTCACTCTGTCCTCGGACGGGGACGCCCGACACCCTCTGAGGACGGGTCTTTCCGGAATCGAGGGAGGAATGGGCTCCGGCGGAGAACGCCGGAGCCCGAAGGACCTACTTGTTCTGGATCAGGAAGCAGATGAGCAGGGCATACAGCACCAGGGATTCGATCAGCACCAGGCCGAGAAGCGTCATTCCCCGGATGTCCTTGGCGGCGCCGGGGTTCCGGGACATGCCTTCCGACGCGGCCGCGGTCGCCCTCCCCTGGGCGGTGGCGCCGGCCGCCGCCGCGATCGCCAGCAGGAAAGCCGCTCCGATGACTCCCCACCGCACGCCGGTGGGAGCCGCCGCGGCCGTCGTCGCCGTCTCCTGCGCGAACGCCGGAAGCGCCGAAACGAGCGAGACCGCGCAAAACAGAACCGTCTTCTTCACCATCCGCAAATCTCCTTCTTTGACGCGCCCGCCGGCGCGGTGATGCCGGAAACTATCATGAGCTGTCAGCTCTCGGCGATTCGAAACGAAACGCTCAACGCTTGAGCGTTCGACGCTCAACGAACCTTCTCAGTGTTCCTCGTGTGCGGTCGCCCCCGCGACGTAGACCGCGGAAAGCAGGGCGAAAACGTAGGCCTGCAGGGCCGCCGTAAAGAGGCCGAGGGCCATCATGGGCCAGGGCACTCCGATCGGGACCAGACTCGCGAACACGCCCGTCGTCGTGTGCTCTCCGTAGATATTCATGAAGAGCCGCAGGGACAGCGACAGGATGCGGGCGAAGGTTCCGATGATCTCGATGACGAAAAACAGGGGCGCAATGAGCAGCAGCGGCCCCGTGAAGTGCTTGAGGTACGCCAGCAGGCCGTGCTCCCGGATCCCCTTCCAGTTGAAATAGACGAAGGAGATGACGGCCAGCGCCACGGTCGTGGAGAGCGAACCTGTCGGCGGCTGGAGGAAGAAGAAGAGGCCGAACAGGTTGGCGACGCCGATGAAGATCGCAAACGTGCCGATGATGGGGACGTACTTCTCGCCGCCGTGCCCGATCACGTCCTGGCACATGCTCCGAAGTCCGGAGACGAGCATCTCGAAGAAGCTCTGGAGCTTGGACGGCTTCTCGCGGTCGTAGCGGCGCGCCAGGAGGGGGAAGAGGATGGCGAAGATCAGGAGGAGCAGCAGGGTCATGATCGCCGCGTCCGGGATCCAGGCCTCTTTCCCGTCGGGGAAGAAGAACGCGGCCTGGCCGGCGGTGAGCTTCTCGACCGGCGGCTCTCCCAGGAGCCTCTTCAGCAACCCGTTGACCGGGCCGTACAGGATCGAGTGATGCTCTTCCAAACGGTTCTCCTCACTCCTGACCCGGCCGGCTGATCCACAGCTCCGGGACGATGGCCAGCACGACGATCGAAAGGCCGGCCGCTCCGGCAACCGGGTCGAAATCCTTCCAGCGAAACAGAACGACGGCGAAGAGTAACAAACTCGCGGCCGTGACCAGGAGAAGAGGCGCAATGGTCCTGAATCCGGGCCGATTCTGCTGGGGGACGAGACGCAGGGTCAGTCTCTCGAGCGCGAGAAAGCTGAAAATAACCACGGCTGCCGCGATTGTCAAGGAGACCCCGGCGCGCCATCCGAACGCGAACGCGGCGACGATTCCGAGCGCGCCGAGCACGAAAACGCGCCGGCGGACGCGGTGGATGAGGGCGTCGGTGGAGTTGTCAGCTCTCAGCTGTCCGCCTCAGCGGTTGAGTCTTCCGGCGAGCCGGAAGAAGTTCACGAAGGCGGCCGCAAGCCCCAATCCGCCGCCGATCCACGCGGGCGCCTCTCCCCACGCGAACCGTCCGCCCAGCCAGCGCCCGAGGAAGTATCCGAGGAGGGGACCGGCCAGAAACAGCAACCCGGCGGACGTCCCCTCCCCGATCGCCGCGGCGCGGGAGCGGCCCGGCGGCTCCGGGGAGCTCATGAACGCGGAACTTGACAGAAGACGATCGCGGCTCTCCGGGCTGACCGCTGACAGCGGAGAGCTGACAGCTTCGTCAGTACTTGCTCGGCACGCACCGGTGCAGGACGTCCAGCACCCGCTCGGGGGCGACGCCGATCACGAGCGTTCCGACCGCGCAGATGATGACCGCGGCGGTCAGCGCGTAGGAGACGGGAATCTTCGCGCTGACGCCGTCGGTGAAGAACATCGCTGCCGCGATCCGGAAGTAGTAGAAGAGAGAGACCGCGGAAGCCAGGACCGCGATCACGGCGAGCCATGCGTACCCCGCGTCCATCGCGGCGGTGAAGAGGTAGTACTTGCCGATGAAGCCCGCGGTCGGCGGGATCCCCGCGAGCGAAAGCAGGAAGAGAAGCATGACGACCGCCGCCGGCATGTTGCGCTTCGCGAGCCCGTTGAAGTCGGAAACCGACTCGGCCGCGTAGCCCTTCGCCTCGAGGAAGATGATGAGCCCGAACGCGCCGAAGTTCATGAGCGTATACGCCAGGAGATACACCAGCACGCCCCACATCCCGAACTTCGTCTGGAATCCCAGCACCCCCAGGAGCGCGTATCCCGCGTGGGCGATCGACGAGTACGCGAACATCCGCTTGACGTTGGTCTGGAGCAGCGCGGCGAGGTTGCCCCAGATCATGGTCGCCGCCGCGACGAGCGCGACAATCAATCCCCAGTCGGCCTGGAACTTCGGGAACGCGACGTAGAAGATGCGCGCGAAGATCGCATACGCGGCGACCTTCGGCCCGACGGAGAAGAAGGCGGTCACCGGCGTCGGCGAGCCCTCGTAGACGTCCGGCGTCCAGAGGTGGAACGGCACCGCCGCAATCTTGAAGAGCAGCCCCGCCAGCACCATCAGGATCCCGAGGACGATGGCGTTCGTCCGCTGCGTGCCCGTGTAGAGCTGCGCGAGGTCGGCGAGACCCATCTTGCCGCCGAGACCGTAGACGAGGGACAGCCCGTAAAGGAGAACGGCAGACGAAAAGGCGCCGAGGATGAAGTACTTGAGCGCCGCCTCGGTCGACTTGATCTCTCCCTTGAAGTATCCCGCCAGGACGTAGGACGCGAGCGCCATGAGCTCGAGGGCGACGTAGATCGAGATCAGGTTGCTTCCGGACGCCATGAAGAACATCCCGACGCCGGAAAACAGGATGAGCGCGTAGTACTCGCCTCCCGGGTACGGCGCCTCCCCGACGAACCGCACGGACGCGAGGACGGTCAGCACCATCGCGAGCAGCACGAGGAACTTGAAGAACAACGCGAAGTTGTCGACCACGAACATGCCGCCCAGGATCGGGCCGTGCGCGCGCTCCGGCATCGTGGAGACGAAGACGAGCAGCACCCCGGTGACCCCGAGCATGAGCACCGAGAGGAACCCGAAGAGCTCTTCCTTCGCCTTGCCGACGAACACGCTCGACGCGAGGAGGATCATTCCCGCCGCGGTCAAGAACAGCTCCGGCGAGAGCAGGAGCCAGTCGGTCGCCTGGACCTTCACCGGACCGCCGCGGCCGGGGCGGCGGGCGCCAGATCCTCCGCCGCCGGAATGCCCGTTGACGGGGCGCCCGCGTACGCCGGAGGCGTCATCGTCGGGCCTCCGACGGACCGCACAATGTTCTCGGAAGGGACCCGCAGAACGTCGAAGAACGGCTTCGGGTAGAGGCCGATCCAGAGCGCGAGGACGACCAGCGGGGCCAGCGTGAGCTGTTCGCGAAAGGACAGGTCGGGAAGCTTCGCGTTGGCCGGGTTGGAGAGCTCGCCGAAGAAGACGCGCTGGTAGAGCCAGAGGAGGTACGCGGCGCCGAGCACGATGCCGGTGCAGGCGAAGAGCGCCCACCAGAAATTCTTCGCGAAGGCGCCCTGCAGGATCGAGAACTCTCCGATGAACCCGTTCAAGAGAGGAAGACCCATCGACGAGAGCGCCATGATCAGGAAGTACGTGGCGTAGATCGGCATCTGGCGGGCGAGGCCGCCGTACTCGGCGATCATCCGCGTGTGCCGGCGCTCATAAACTACCCCGACCAGAAGGAAGAGGGCGCCCGTCGAGATGCCGTGGTTGATCATCTGCAGGACCCCGCCCTGCACACCCGCCATATTGAGCGCGAAGATCCCGAGCATCACGAACCCCAGATGCGACACCGACGAGTACGCGATCAGCTTCTTCATGTCCTTCTGAACGAGCGTGACCATGGCGCCGTACACGATGCCGACGATCGCGAGAAACACCATCGTCCCGATCACCCATGGCGTCTTGACCGCCTCCGGGAACATCGGCAGCGAGTACCGGACGAAGCCGTAAGTGCCCATTTTCAGGAGGACCGCGGCGAGGATCACGGACCCCGCGGTGGGCGCCTCGGTATGGGCGTCGGGCAGCCACGTGTGGAACGGGAACATGGGCACCTTGATCGCGAAGCCGAAGAAGAACGCGAAGAAGAGCCAGACCTGGAGCTCGGGGGGCATCGCCGCGGCGACCGCCGTGAGCTTCGGAACCGAGAACGTGGCCGCGTGGCCGAGGCCCTTGTAACCGAGGAAGCCCGTCGTGTTGTAGAAGTAGAGGGCGATGATGCCGAGCAGCATCAGCACCGATCCCGCGAGCGTGTACAGGAAGAACTTGATCGCCGCGTAGAGCCGCCGCTGTCCTCCCCACACGCCGATCAGGAAATACATCGGCACCAGCATGATTTCCCAGAACACGTAGAAGAGGAAGAAGTCGAGGCAGCAGAACGTGCCGATCATGAACGTCTGCAGGAGGAGCAGGAGGATGTAGTACTCCTTCTGCCGCTCCGCGATCGCGGAGTAGGACGAGTAGATCGCGATCACTCCGATGAACGTGGTCAGGAGGATCAGAAGCAGGGTGATCCCGTCGATCCCGAAGTGGTAGTCGACGCCGAGCGAGGGGATCCAGGAGACCCGTTCGACGAACTGATACCCCGCCTTCGCGCGGTCGAAGGAGAACCAGAGAGGGAGCGAGACCGCGAGATCGAGCGCGGCGACGAACGTCGCGAACGCCTTGATGGCGCCCGTCTTCTCCTTCGGGATCAGGAACATGATGATCAGGGCGCCGACGAGCGGGATGTAGGCGATGATCGAGAGAATCGGCAGCTGCTGCAGTATGTTCATGCGGCTCAGTTCTCAGTTATCAGTTATCAGTCTTCAGTTCTCAGTTTCGTCGTCACCGGAAGAGCAGGTACACGGCGACGAGGCAGAAGAGCCCGCCGCCCATGACGAGGGCGTAGTTCTGGACCCGGCCCGTCTGCGCGCGCCGGAAGCCGCGGAATCCGGCCTGGAGCGTGTTCGCGACGCCGTTGACGAGACCGTCCACCACGTACTGGTCGAAGAAGGACGAGAGCCACGAGAGGCCGACGGTCACGTGCCGCGCCCCATTGACCGCTCCGTCGATGACGGTGGCGTCGAAATCCCAGAGGAACCGGCCGCCGCCCTTGGCGAGCCCTTCCACGAAGACCGCGTCGTAGGCCTCGTCCACGTAGTACTTGTTGGACACCGCCCGGTACACGCCGGGGAATCGGGCGGCGATCCGCGCGGGCGCCGCTCCCTCCCCCTTCGCGTACCAGACGTAGGCGAGGCCGAGCCCGATCGCCGCCGCCGCAACGGAGGCCGCCATCAGGAGCGCCTCGGTCGACGTCGCGGCTTCGTGCGCCGCCGTATGAGCGCCCGCGCCGGCGAGAGGCAGCAGGATCGGATGGAGAAACTCGCCGATCCGGTCGCCTCCGCGCACCATGGGAATCCCGACGTAGCCGCCCACCACCGACAGGAACGCGAGGACGATCAGGGGAACGGTCATCGAGCGGGGCGATTCGTGGATGTGCGCCTCCTGCTCGGTCCCGCCGCGGAATTTCCCCCAGAACGTCAGGGAGACGACCCGCAGCATGTAGAACGCGGTCAGGCCGGCCGTGAAGAGCGCCGCCGCCCAGAGCGCCCGGCCGAGCCACGGGGCCCTCTCGAAGTGCGCCTCGAAGGCCGCGGCGAGAATCGCGTCCTTCGAGAAGAAGCCGGCTAAGAGCGGCACTCCGGCAATCGCGAGCGTCGCGGCCAGGAAGGTCCGATACGTCACCGGAATCTTCGATGCCAGGCCGCCCATCTTGCGGAGGTCCTGCTCCCCCCCGAGCGCGTGGATGACGGAGCCGGACCCCAGGAAGAGACACGCCTTGAAGAAGGCGTGCGTCATGACGTGGAACATGCCGGCGACGAACGCCCCGACGCCGCACGCGAGGAACATGTACCCGAGCTGCGAGACGGTCGAGTAGGCCAGGACCTTCTTGATGTCGTTCTGAGCGACTCCGATCGTCGCGGCGAAGAGCGCCGTGAATCCGCCGATCACCGCGACGACGAGAAGGGCGTCGGGCGAAAGGCGGAAGAGGACGTTGCACCGAGCCACCATGTACACGCCGGCGGTCACCATCGTCGCCGCGTGGATCAGGGCCGAGACCGGCGTCGGGCCCGCCATGGCGTCGGGCAGCCAAGTCTGCAACGGCAGTTGTGCCGACTTGCCGACCGCGCCGCCGAGCAGCAGCGCCGCCGCGGCGATCGGAAGCCCGGATCCCACCGGCCAGTGCGCGGCGGCCCGCTGCATCAGCGGCTGGATCTCGAG
>JALYUA010000154.1 GCA_030854005.1 Acidobacteriota bacterium | reverse complement strand
CGCGGACTCGGGGGCGATCGCGTGGACGACGGAGGAGAAGGCGGTGGCCGCATCCGGGTCGTGCGCGCCGGGGTCATCGCCGTGGTTCTTCGCCCCGCGCCGGCTGCCCGACGTCTCTCCTGCGTTTCTCGAGTCCGCCGCCCTGGTGCTCGCCGCGGAGCAGATCGACGCGCTCGCGCTTCCAGCGGGCCCTTCGCCGGAAGCGTCAGAGCACACCGTCCATCGCTCGGCCGCGTTCGAGCTCATGCCGTCGGAAGGAAACGTACGCGCTCTGACGGACACGCTCACCGGCAAGACCGTCGCGAGACGGGCTCCGGTGAGCGGGGGGAAGGCGTTTGCGTATCGCCGGGACGCCTACGTGAGCACGCGGCCGATGGGGGAGATCTTTTCGGTCGGCCTTCGCGACGCGCGCGCGGTCCTCCGGCGCGCCGCTCCTTCTTCGGGCAGGCCCGCCGTCCTCGTCCTCACGAGCTACCTGGCGCGGGGAGGCGTCGAGGAGGTCCTGTATCAGGTGCTTTCCCGGCTGACGAACCGATTCGAATTCACGATCGTGACGCTCGCGCCCCACGAAGAGCGGCTGGGAGACCGGCGCGCGGATTTCGCGAAGCTCACGCCGCGGCTCTTCGGCTTCGGCGATCTCGTTCATCCCGACGCGATGTTCGGAATGCTCGGCGCTTTGATCGACGCGTCCGCCCCGGTCGCCCTGTACAACGCGAACGGCACGACCTGGTTCTACGACGTCGCGCCGGAAGTGAAGCGGCGGTTTCCCGGGCTGCGGCTCATCGATCAGCTTTACGACCACCGGGCGGGTTACATCGACCGCTACGACGAGCGAATTCGCGGGGCGATCGACGTCTGCGTCGCGACCAACGCGAGGATCGCGCGCACGCTGATCGATGAGCGCGGATGGCCGGGGCCCCGCGCCCCTGTCATCCGGCCGTGCGTCGCTTCGCCGGAAACGGTCCCGCCCGGGGAACAGGCGTCCCGCCGCAGCGCGAGTCGGGCCGTCCTCGGCGCCGGCGACGACACGGTCGTTTTTCTTCTCGCCGCGCGCATGCACCCGCAGAAGAGACCGCTCGACTTCGTCCGCGTGGCCGGCCGGGTGAGGGATCTCCCCCGGCTGCGGTTCGTTCTCGTCGGCGGCGGCGTGCTCGAGCAGGAGGTCGACCGCGAGATCGCCGCGCAGGCGAGCGGAAACGTCGTCCGGCTCCCGTTCCGGCGGGACGTTCCGGCGCTCGTGGCGGCGGCGGACGTCGGGTGTCTCGTTTCCGATTACGAGGGACTGCCCGTCTTCCTGCTCGAAGCGCTTTCCTCGGGAATCCCCTTCCTCGGCACCGACGTGGGCGAGATGGGCGAGCTTCTCAAGGCGAGCGGCGCGGGCGTCGTCGTGGACCGCCCGGGCGATCTCGACGCGATCGTGGCGGCCGTGCGGCAGCTGGCGGATCCCAATGTTCGCTCCGGTCTCGCGGCGCGGACCCGCGAGGCGGCCCGGGCGTTCGACGCGCCCGCCTGCGCGGAGAAGTACGCGGAGGTCTTCCTCGGGTGAGAGGGTCGTTGCTCGCCCGCTGCGAGGGGTGGTTCTGGGAGCACAGCGTCCGCCCGCGCGCGGTCCTGCGGGCCGTTCGTTCGCGCGCCCTCGCCCTGGGCCGTGTCCTGTCGAAGCGGACCTCCAGCGGGATCGCCGGTTCGCCGCCGACGGTCGTTTTCGACGCGGCGTTGACCCCCTCGACCCCTCTGGCGAATCCGGCGATCCTCGTTTTTCGTTCCCCGGACGCCTCGCCCGGCTTCGACGCGTTCATCGGCCGGCAGACGGAGAGGAGCCTTCGGATCTCGGCTTCGCCCTCTCCGGCTGCGGACGAAGCCGCCTACTGCTTCGCCCCCGCCGAAGACGCCGAGGACGCGCCCGACGTCGAGCTGGAAGCGCTCCTGCTCGCGGCAGCCTGCGAGGACCTCGACCACGTCGAAGCGGTCGGTCCGGCCGGCCGCAGCGGGCGTCCTCTTCTGCGGCTTCCGAAGGCGGGTCCGGCTGACGGCGCCGCGGCGGGGAAGTGGCTCGCGCGCCTCGGCGATCCGGATCGCGAGCCCGTGGTGCCCCAGGCCCCCTGGGGGTTCGTCGCGTCCGGCTCCCATCTCCTCCGCGGCCCGGTCGCCGGCGAGACCGTGCACGCCAGCGTGTTCTCCCCGTTCGACCGGCTCTCGGAGCTCCCGCCGGTCGATGGGCCGCGCACGGCTCTGCTGCTGCTGCCGTATCTCGCGATCGGGGGAGCGGAGCGCGTTCTGTTCGACCTCGTCCCGGAATTGCAGGCGCGGCACCGGATCCTCGTGGCGACGCTGCGCCCTCACGAGGCCCGGCTCGGAACGACGATCGAGGAGTGCCGCCGCGTGGCGCCCCGCACGTACTGTCTGGGCGACTGGCTGCCCCGCCCGGCCGTGCCCGATGCCGTCCGCCATCTCCTCCGCCGCTACCACGTCGAAACCCTCGTCTCCTGGAACGGAACGCCCGAGTTCTACGATCTGGTCGCCTCCTGGCGCGCCGAGTTTCCGAAGCTGCGGATCGTCAACCAGCTGTTCGATCACCGCCGCGGGTGGATCCGCCATTACTCCGCGCCGGTGGTCGGGGCGGTGGATGCCCACCTGGCCGTCAATGCGCGCATCGCGCGCGAGCTCGCGAGCCGCTGGGCGATTCCGGAGACCCGGATCTTTTCCGTGGGCCACGGTGTCCGCGCGATTCGACCGGTGACCGCCGAGGAAGGCGAACGGAAACGGGGCGACGCGCGGGCGAAGCTCGGGCTCTCTCCCACGGGCGTCCTGTTCGGGACCTTCGTCCGCATGCATCCGCAGAAGCGGCCCCTCGACATCGTCCGCCTCGCCCGGACGCTCTCCGGCACGCCGGCGAGGTTCCTGCTGGTCGGCGGAGGACCTCTCGATCGAGAGCTCGACGCCGAGATCGAACGCGATCCTCCGCCAAACCTGACACGCCTCCCCTTCACGCGCGACCTCGCGACCCTCTACGAAGCCATCGACGTGACTCTTCTCGCGTCCGAGTACGAAGGCTTTCCTCTTTTTCTGCTCGACGGCTTCGCCCGAGGGATTCCCTGCGTCGTGACCCGCGTCGGCGATCTTGCTTCGATCCTCGAGAAAGGCGGAGGCGTCCTCGGAGGAAGGGCGGGAGACCTCAACGCGCTCGAGCGGGCGGCGCGGGCGATGCTGGACCCCGCCCGCCGCGCCTTCGAGGGCGAGCGAGCACGGGAGGTAGCGGAACGGCACGGGTCCTTCGCGGATTTCGTTTCCGGATACGAGAAGGCGATCTTCCCTTGAAGCCGCCCGGCCGTCCTCGCGTCTCGGTCGCGATTCCGTCCTTCAACCACGCTCCCTACGTTGTCGGCGCGGTCGAAAGCGTGCTCCGATCGGATTTCGAGGGTCTGGAAGTGGTTCTCGTCGACGACGGGTCTTCCGACGACTCGCTCGCCCGATTGAAGCCTCTCGAGAGCGATCCGCGACTGAGAGTCTTCCGTCAGGAAAACCAGGGAGCGCACGCCGCTTTGAACCGCGCGATGTCACTCGCGCGTGGCGAGATCCTCTTCATTCTGAATTCCGACGACCTGTTCGCTCCCACCCGCATCGGACGCTTCGTGAGGCGCTTCGACGAGAAGCCCTCTCTCGCCGGGTTGAGCTCCTGGATGCGGATCATCGATTCCGCGGGAACGGTCCTGGGCGTGAAGGAGGCGTTTCGGAATATGCCCCCCTGGCCCCTCTCGCCGGGAGGCCTCACCGAGACGAGGGATCCCGTGCTCGCGCTGCTCGAAGCCAACTACATCGCCACGACGTCGAATTTCGCGGTCCGCCGGGCGGTATGCGACGGCGCCGACGGACTTCGTTTTCTTCCGCTGAGGTACGCGCACGACTGGGACTTCTTCCTGGGGGCGGCGGAGCGGGGGACGCTCGAGATCCTTCCGGAGCCGCTCGTCGACTATCGCGTTCACGCGTCGAACACGATCAAGGAGGGGGCGGAGGAAGCGCGCGGTCAGGCGGCGATGCGCTTCGAGATCCTGTGGGTCGCCGCTCGCCACGCGGACCACGTGCTGCGGCAGTCCGGGCTTCGCGGCCATTCGGCCGAAGACCTCGCCCGGCGAGCCGCTGTTTCCCTTCCGTCCTTCGACTGTCGCGGCCTTCTCGCGCAGCTTCGGATGGCGCGAGGGTCAGAGGACGCCCCTCCTCGAAATTTCGATCATTTGCTGGCGGCCGGTCATCCGTTTCGGCGGTGCGCAGAGAGGCTGTTGAGCGGACGCACGCCGCCGCCGGTCGCCAACCCGCTTCTCTGAATCCATCAGGACCACGGGGTCGCCGCCCCTGGGAAACTCTCCTCAAAAGGGGCATCAACGAAAATCCGCCGGGGAGTGTTTACGGGCCTCGCCCTTCTCTTCTCCTCGTCCTTTTTGGCTTCGACCGGCCTCCTGTCTTCCGGAGAGCGATCTGCTGTCCGACGACGATCCTTTTCGAGGAGTCAAGAGAGGGTCTCGAGCGTGCCAAGGAGTCACGACACCGTGTTAAGCTCCCCCAAAACCAGGCTGGAGTCGGCTGCGGCGGAGTCTATAAAGGGAGGGACGATGCGCAAAACGGTCTATCTGGCGATTTTCCTCGGTTTCGCGCTTTCGAGTTCCACTCTCCTCGGTTTCACGGGCAACGGATCCCTGCAGGTCAACACCAATACGACTCTCACGGGCACGGTGCCCAACAACACTGTGGTCGTCATCGTCGGCTGGGTACCCGTGGTCAACGGCATGACTGCGGCGTTCGGCAACATTGCCGCGTATGTCAACTGCGGTTTCTGCTCCTTTGCGACTATCGGACTGACGCAGAGCGGGAATGCGTACGTTGGCCAATTCACCGCGCAGGCGGGTCCCCCGATCATTCTTTATCCCGCGTTTCAAAGTAACAGCCCCGTGAATCTGGTGAACAACTTCGGGACCTCGCTGGGATTCACGTTCGGCTGTCAGGGAGGAGCGGTCACGGGAGCCTGCCTGTTCAACGTGAAGACCTTCCCCCTGACGGACCCGCTTTTCTGAATCCGCCGGGGCGGCGAGTCGGTCGCCGCCCCGTTTCGGTAGATCGACGGTGGGAATCAGTCCACCCGGTCGCCGGGCGTCTCTAATCGCGCCTCTCGTCGGAAGTCTCGCCGCGGTTGCGGTCCTCTCCTCGGCGCGCGGAGCGAGCGATCCGACCGGGGGTGCACCCACCTCCTCGGAAGTCACACCGAGCGGCGGACCGAGGGAAACTGGAAATCCGAGTTTAGACTGTCGCCTGAACACCTATGGCAAACTGGGGACAGCTCAGTTGCTTCTCCGCCATCTCAAGTCTCTGGGACCTCGCGATTGCACTCGGCTCACCCCCTGTCTGCCTACAACTTCAGGAGGCCTGGATGAGGAAAATCTCTCTGGTTCTAAGCATTCTCACGGTCATGCTCGGCGCCTCGACCGCGACGGCGACCACGGGTACCGGCGAAGTTCAGGTGAATACGGGTACGACCGTCAGCGGCCAGCTCTTCGCCAATACGATGATGATCATCGTCGGCTGGACGCCGGTCGTCAACTCCACGAGCGCCCCTTTCGGCGCCATCAACGCGTTTGTCAATGCGTCGGGCTTGCCGTTCGCGCAGATCAGTAGTGTCAACCAGAACCACAGTGCGCATATCGGGCAGTTCACGGTCGCGACCGGTCCGCCGATTGTCCTGTACCCGGCGTGGCAGCAGAATGGGGCTTTCAATCTGAATAACACCGATGCCTCCCCCGCGGCGATTACGTTTGGGTGCGTCGGAGGCAATGTCACGGGCGCCTGTCTCTTCAACGTGCGCACGATCCCTTCCGCCGACCCTCTCTTCTGACGCCTCGTCGACCCGGAGATGCCGGGGGACGCGCCATCTCAAACGCGGAGGCGAACGGTCCTAGTTCGAAGGCGGAGCTTCGATGACTTTCTTGTGGATGGGATCGCGCACCGAGCTCGGGAAGTAGTCGACCCAGTCGCCCGGGACTTTGGCAGGAACGAAGACGGCCAGGGAGCCGGGCGCTTTCCTGACCGGGGTGCGGACGACGCCGACGAACTGGCCGCGGAAGTTGAAGAGGGGCGCCCCGGCCGCCAGGGCGAGATTCAAATGCAGTAATCGGGTGGTATCGGGGTCCTCCGATATCGACGCGACCTTTCCTTCGACCACCCGGCCGGTCTCCCCCAGGGCGAACAGTTTGTCGCCGGCTCCCGGCGGGACGTCCGTCCGAGGGGCGGCGTCACCGAGGTGCTCCCCGCTCTTCATGTCGAGCTGGAGAATGGCGATCTTTCCGCGGCGGCTGACCGCGAGAGCCTTCGCCGGCCGACTCTCCCCGACCACGCCTCCGGAGACGACGAAGCTCGATCCGCCGGCGACGAGGTCGAGCGACGTCATCACGTACCCCTCGCTGGTCGAAAGCATGGCCTGCCCCTTCCGGATCAGCCGCCCTTCGCCCGTCTGGACCAGGAGCGTGACGGCGTGATCGGAAACGAACCGGGAGACGTCCTGGATGGGGGTCGGTGTGGGCAGAGGCGCGGGACGATCCTCGACCGAGAGGGACGCCGTGACGTTCGGCGGCGGCATGGCGGCCGGTGTCTGCGTCGGCGGCGCAGTCAGCTGAAACAGAAGCAGGCAGGGTCCGATCACGGGCACCTCGGTTCGTTCGTATTAGGAGAGCGACGACGAGAATCTAACGCCGGGCCCGGCGGTGTCAACGCGTATCGACCCGCCGAAGGGTCGACAGATCGTCGAGGGGTAGAGAATGTCCCGCAACGGAGGTATCCCATGAAGCTGCGTCCTGGCTCGCTCGCCGCGTGCCTGCTTCTCGTTTCCGGAACCGGGCTCGGTGCGACCGTGGCATCGTCCACTCCGGTCACGGGAGCCACGAATCCCGCCACGACCGCTGTCCCGTACGGGGTCTTACCCAACACGATCCTCGAGATCATCGGGGTGGTCCCCGTTGTGAGCACGGTCACGGGAAACCCGGCATCGATCGGAGCCAGCGTGAACGTCGGAACGTCGGGCCCCTTCAACCTCTGCGGCGCGGGCTCCGGAACGTGCAGCAATGACGTGTGGGCCGCTCAGTGGACGATCGTTTCCGCGCCGACCGGCATACAGGCGGTGAACGCGTATCAGGGAACGAGTATCAAGCTCGTCAACAACACAGCCGGAGGGACTTTCGTGACGCTGCGCTGTCAGGTCGGGCTGATGACGGGCTCCTGCATTTTCGTCGCGCGCTTCTTCCCAACGACCGACCCTTTGTTCTGACGGTCTGCGATTCCGGTCGAAGCACGCCGGATCAGGGGGAGGCGCGCAACCCCTGTTCGGAAGCGCCCTCAGGGTGTGA
>JALYUA010000140.1 GCA_030854005.1 Acidobacteriota bacterium | reverse complement strand
GCGCCGGACGCGACGCTGACGGTCAGGCTCGGCGCGGCGGACACCTGGACGATCCGTCTCTTCAAATCGCGCGAGGACACGGAGGCCCTGGTGAGCGGGCGGACGGGCGCCTTTCAGCTCGCCGGCGACGCCGTAGCGCGGTTGCACGAGGCGTTCAAGAAGGCGGCGGGCGGGAAGTAGGGGGCGGGAGGCGGTAGGCGGAGCAGAGAGCTGACAGCTGACCGCTTCTATCTTTTCCCCGTCACGTGAGGCGGGCGCTTGTCCGCCGCGGCTTCGAGCTGCGCGATTCGCTTGGCGCGGGCGCGCTCCTTCTCGTCGAGCGTTTTTGTCTTTTTTTCCTTGGCCTTGGAGAACAGCGTCGAGAGCGCCAGGAGAAGGCCCTTTCCGGACGGCGCCTTCACCCGCCGGGCGGTCGCCCCCCAGTATTTCGTCTTCTTGAACGTGGCCTCGGAGAGATCAGCGTTGGCGAGGTCCGCGCCCGACAGCGTCGCCTCCGTGAAGTCGGCCCCGATCGCCCGGGCGAACCGGAGGTCCGCCTCCTGGAGGTTGGCGCCCTGCAGGTTGGCGCGGACCATCATGGTGCCCGAGAGATCCGTATCGAATCCCCGGATCCCGGACAGGTTCGCGCCTTTGAGGTTGGCCAGCCGGAAGTTTCCGAGCGAGAGGTCCGCCCGCGAAAAATTCACGCCCTCCGCGGCCGTCTCCGAGCAGTCCGCTCCCGCGAAGCGGGCCCCCACGAAGGAATAGGGCTTCAGATTCGCCCGGGTCAGGATCGCCTTCGAGAGGTCGGCGTTCTGGAAATTCGCGCTTTCGAACTTCACCGTCCGGAGGTCGACCTCGATGAGCCGCGACTCCGCAAACGAGACGTCCTTGCCCTTCGCGTCGAGAAAAGCCGCGCCGCGCAGCTCCATCTTTCGCAGGCGGGCGCGGTCGAAGTTCGCGTTGCTGAAATTCGCCTCGACGGCCGACACGAGCTCCAGATCCGCGTCCGTGAAATCGGCTCCCTCGCAATCCGCGGCGTTCAACTGCGCCTGGCGCAGGATCGCCTTGGGGAAGCGGGCTCGCCGCAGATCCGCTCCGGAGAGGTCGGCGCTTTTCAGGTTCGCGCCCTCGAAGAGCGCGTTGGGGAAGGAGCCCCGGACGGCGGAGACCCCTTCGAAAAAGCAACGCGAGAAATCGGCGCCGTCGAAGTGCGCCCCGGAGGTCTTCACCCCCCGGAAGTTCACGTCGGACAGGTTGGCGCCCGCGAGATTGGCCCCCGTCAGGTCCGATCCTTCGAGCTTCGTGAAGGCGAGGTCCGCCCCCGCGAGGTCCGCTTCGGTGAAGTTGCACCCCTGAATGGAGGCGGACCGGAAGCGCGCGCCGGCGAGAAAGACCTTCGAAAAGTCCGTGCCGTCGAGGCGGCAATGCTCGAGCGTCGCTCCGGCCGCGGAGGCGCCGCGCCATCGCGTGCCATCGACCGTGGCCCGGGTCAGATCCGCTCCATCGAGCTTCGCGCCCGAGAGATCCGCCCGGGTGAGGTCCGCCCGCCGGAGATCCTTTTCCGACAGATTCTTTCCGGAAAGGTTGGCCTCGGTGAGATCGGGCGTCACGTTGGCGTTGCGGGTCCTCCATCCATTCCACTCGGGTGAGAGGAGGAGTGCCACGTGCTCGGGATTGGGCATTCGCGGATCGATTGTAGACGACGCGGGTTGCGGGCCGCCCACGAGATCGGCGGTCCGGAGTCGGCCGAAAGCGCGGCCGGTTAGAATGGAAGGAAATGAGCACAGCCGTGGCCGCGGTTTCCGCCCCCGCCAAGGGGATGGAAAAGATCCGCCGCGCCTTGACGGGGGGACATCCTCTTCTCTACGTCCAGAGCTGGGAGGAGCCCCGGATCGAGAGGCTCGTGCAGCACCTCGCGAAGACCTTCTTCGGTCATCCGGTTCCCTTCGGGGTCTGGTCGGTGGTAGACGGCCTTCTCGTCGACGGGATGCCCATCCCAGAGACGCGCGATCCCATGAAGGCTCTCGACGCGATTCTTCAGGCCTCCGGCAAGGGCTTCTACATGCTGAAGGACTTTCCCGCCTCCTCCGACGCGCGGCCCGAGATCGTCCGCCGCCTGCGCGATCTCTATCGTGGCTTGAAGGACCGCGGACGGCACGTCCTGCTCCTCTCGCCGCGGCTGGCCATTCCGGAGGATCTGAAGAAGGAAATCTACGTCGTCGAGTACGAGCTTCCCGACGAGGTCGAGATCTCGCGCATCATCGACGCGAGCGTCCGCCGGCGCCTCGGAGCGCAGGCGATCGACGATTCCGCGGTCCGCCGTCTCGCGCTCGCGATGCGCGGGCTGACGGCGGACGAGATCGGCCATCTTCTCGGCAAAGTCTTCGCGGTGCGCAAGGGGTTCGACGAAAGCGCGTTTCTGGAGGTCCTTGCCGAGAAGGAGCAGATGTCGAAGAAGGAGGGCGTTCTCGAATTCGTCCCGCCCCGCTTCTCCATCGAGGACATCGGGGGCTACGACACGCTGAAGTCGTGGCTGAGAAAGCGGCAGGCGTTGTTCTCCAAGGAAGCGCTCGACGCCGGTATCCCGATCCCCCGGGGCATCCTGCTGATGGGGATCTCCGGGTGCGGGAAGAGCCTGTGCGTGAAGACCATCTCGACCCTCTGGAACCTGCCACTCTTCCGGCTCGACATGAACGCCGTCTTCGGAACGGAGAATCCGGAGAGCACGTTCCTGAAGGCGCTGCGCTCCGTCGAGGCCGTTTCGCCGGCCGTCCTCTGGATCGACGAGATCGAGATGGGGGTCGGAGGCTACCGCGAGGGAGGGGACGCCGCGATGTCGCGCATCTTTTCGGGATTCCTGACGTGGATGCAGGAGAAGAGCGCGCTCGTCTTCGTGGCTGCGACCGCCAACCGCATCCAGCTGCTCCCGGCCGAGATCATCCGCAAGGGACGCTTCGATCAGGTGTTCTTCGTCGACCTTCCGACGGAAGAGGAGCGCAAGCAGATCTTCACCATCCACCTCCGCAAGAACCGCTGCGATCCTGCGCGCTTCGACCTCGTCTTCCTGTCCAAAGCGACGAAGGGGTGGAACGGGGCGGAGATCGAACAGGCGGTCGTCTCCGCGGTCGTCGAGTCCTATTCGGAGGCGCGGCCCGTCACGGAGGACGACCTGCACCGCGTCATCTCGGCGACGGTTCCCCTGGCGGTGACGATGGAAGAGCAGATCAAGGCGATCAAGAGCTGGGCCCATGACCGGGCACTGAACGCGAGCACGGCGCAGAAGATGTAGCTGTCAGCTCTCAGCTCTCAGCTGTCGCCGTCCTCTCAGCGACTCGTCTTCCTTCCGCCGTGAAACCCGAGCCGGAGTATTTCGGAAGGCGGGCCCCGCCGGAGATTGAGCGCGACGAGCCCATAACCACGTCCCCCCTGTCCGAACCGAATGGCGAGCGCCATCGGTTTGTCGGAATGGCTGACAGCTGATAGCTGACAGCTGACAGCTCTCCTAATTCCTGACCCCGTCGATCTCCCCCGGCCGGAAGGGCTCCAGAAACTCGACGCGCTTCTGCCATTCCATCATCCGGCCGATCAACGCGGCGTAACGGGCGGGAAGCGAGCTCACTTCCAGAAGGGACTGGAGCTCTTCCGGCCGGTAACGCAGCCGCAGCGCGATCTCCGCCGCGAGCCGTTCAGGGGCCAGCGGCCCGGGGTCGTCGGGCAGGGGAGGCAGCTCGATCCGAGGCCGCACGGCCTCGAAGATCTTCGTGGTGAGGTCGCAGACCCGGGATTCCTCCTCGGCGGAGTTGAACGGCACCGTCTCGAGCTCGACGACGCGGGCGGTCCGATAACTCGATCCCGGCACTTCCGGAACTTTCTCCTCCAGGACCTGGAAACGGAACCGGCCCTCGAGGAGGATGTTGTACCGGCCGTCCTCGAGCTCCTCCAATTCGATGATCTCGCCCGCCCCCCCGATCGGATGAATGGGGGAGTCCCCCTCATCTTCCTCGAGCCCGGCCTTCAACTTGACCATGCCGATGATCCGGTCACCCGCCAGGGCATCCGCGACCATCTCGCGATACCGCGGCTCGAAGATGTGAAGCGGCAGCAGGGTTCCAGGAAACAGGACGACGCCGGGGAGCGGAAAGAGCGGGATCGTGCGGATCATCGGGGTCTCCGCCGCGAGAGCTCCAGAACGTAGGCGGCCGTGTCGCGGATCTCCTGGTCCGTCAGCTTCCCTTCGAACTTCGGCATCGGATCGTGCCCTTTCCGGATCTGATGCTCGATCGCCGCGGCGCTGCCGTCGGATCGCCACTTCCCGTCGACGAGGTTGGCGTAGGGGAACCGGCTCGCGGTCACCGTCTTGCCGTCCCCCGTCATCGCGTGGCACGAGGCGCACTTTTTCTCGTAGATCCGCCGTCCGGCGGCCAGGGCCCTCGTCCGGCCGTCGCCCTCCGGCAGCCGGTCGTCGCGGCAGGAAGCGAGAATGGAGAGCGCCACGCCGGAGAGGAGGAGCGCACGAGTACGGCGCGACACGGCGCGGAGTCTAGCGTGCTTTCACGCGAGCCGCCTGTCGCAAAGGAAGACCGGCGGGTCGGGAACAGATGGCCGCGGCGACTCTGTTAGTTTTGCGGCGTGGCCGACCCCAGAGACAGAGTCGCCGAGACCGTGCCGGGGAAGTACTACGTGGACACGCAGTGCATCGACTGCGATGTCTGCCGCGTGACCGCCCCGGCCAACTTCCAGAGGGAAGAGGACAAGGGGTATTCGTACGTCTTCCGGCAGCCGGCCGGACCCGACGAAGAGGCCCAGTGTCAGGAGGCCATGGACTCCTGTCCGGTCGAGGCGATCGGAGACAACGGCCTTCCCCCGTAGGCGGCGGTTGCGGCAGTCGGGCAGTCGG
>JALYUA010000132.1 GCA_030854005.1 Acidobacteriota bacterium | reverse complement strand
CCCGCCTTCGGCGGAATCGCGTAGGTCGCGACCCGCATCTGGCGCGGAGGCTGGGCGGTCCAGCCGGGGGGGACGGCCCACCGCAGCCCGCCCCCCGAGCCCTCGAGCGCCGCGGCCAGCAGGGGAGCCAGCAGGAGCAGAGCGGACGATGCGAAGGCTTTTCGAGCGGTCATCCCTTCTCCTTCCGAGCGGCCGATGTTATCCGGTCGGCTTGCCGGGGGGCCCGGAACTTGCAGCCTGCGCCCCTTGATGAGCGACGAAGCCAAGAGGATCACCCGGCTCGATCGGGAAGCGGAAGAGGAACGCGCGGAAGTCGCGTCGGATCTCGCGGCCGTTCGGGCCCGGGTCGAGATCTGGAAGCGGCGCGGCGGAATCTGGCTCCAGATTGCGGCGGTGGCGGCGGCGGCGGCGGGCGCCGGACTGGCGGTGTCCGCGGCGGTTCGGCGCATCCGGAGAAATCGCGTCGAGTCCGCCGCGTCCCGGTGGGGCCGCTCGTTTCGCAAGGCCGACAGCAAGCTCCATAAATTCAAGCCGCGCCCGATTCCGATCACCCTCCTCTTCGCGCTGCTCCGGTCGCCGCTTGCCCGGCGGGCCCTGGCCTCCGGCGGCGAGAAGCTCCTGGCGCGAGCGCGCCGCGCCGCCGAGGAGCCGCGGCCGGAGGAAGAGGAGCCGACCGAAGGCAGAGCGGACGTCCGCGCCGTCGAGCCCGACGCGGAGGAGACTCCCGGAAAGACGCTTCGCGCGGCCGGGACGAAGTCCGGTACCGGCCGGGAAAAGAAAGCCCCGCCCGTCTCCGAGGAGGTCGGCGAGAAGAAAGCGAAGCAGACCCTGAAGGCCCTCAAGCACGCCTCCTGGGGCGAGCGGTTCAAGTTCGTGTGGGAGCTCTTCCGCGACGCCTTCAAGGATTTCCAGAAGCACGAGGCTCTGACGCGCGGAGCGGCGCTCGCGTACTCGACGATGCTGTCCTTGGCGCCCCTGCTGATCATCGTGGTCGCCGTCGCCGGCCTCGCCTTCGGGAAAGCCGACGTTCGGGGGCGGCTCCTCGCCCAGATCGGCCAGCTCGTCGGGCCGCAGGCGGCGGCCACCGTCGGATCGCTCATGCAGCAGGCGAGCAAGCCCTCGACGGGCATTTTCGCGACCATCCTGGGGGTGGCGACCCTGCTCGTGGGCGCCGGCGGGGTTTTCGGTTACCTCCAGCAGATGCTGAACAAAATCTGGGACGTCCCCGAGAAACAGACGTCCGGCATCTGGAACATGATCCAGTCGCGTTTTCTCTCCCTCGCGATGGTGCTCGGAACCGGCTTTCTCCTCCTCGTCTCGCTGGTGATCTCCGCGGCACTGTCCGCCGTGGGCAAGAAGGCGGGGGAGGAAGTCACGTTCCTCTTCGGCGCGCTGCACGCGATCTTTTCGTGGGCCGTCGTGGCGCTGCTGTTCGCGCTGATCTTCAAGTTCCTGCCCGACACGAAGATCGCCTGGCGCGACGTCTGGATCGGCGCCGCAATCACGTCGCTTCTCTTCGTGCTCGGCCAGTTCCTGATCGGCCTCTACCTCGGCCGCATCTCCGGACCCTACGGCGGCGCCGGTTCGCTCGTCGTGGTCCTGCTCTGGACCTATTACTCGGGCCTCATCCTGTTCTACGGGGCGGAAGTCACGCAGGTCTTCGCCAACAGGTACGGCTCACGGAAGTGAGATTCCCGCTCCTGGCTTCTAGCTGATAGCTGATAGCTGATAGCTGATAGCTGACCGCTACCTCTGAAAGGCGTACGAGACCTTCAGGAAGAACTGTCGGTCCTGACGCTCGAAGGTGTTGGTCTCGACGAGCGTCCGGTTGTCGCCGTAGCCGACGAAGAGGACGGACTGCCAGTTGAGCTTGTAGGCGAAGAGGGCGGACCCGGTCAGCGATCCCTCCCTCGCGTCGACCGCCGATCGATAGAGGGAGATGTCGCGGTTGGTTCGGACGTATTGCGCGATGGCTCGGAAGTAGGAGCGGGCCGTGAACGTGTAGGTGCCCTTCAGCCGCGCGATCTCCGCGGTGAAGAGGCGCTCGCGTGACCCGCCGGCGTCGGGAGTGACGTCGAGCCAGCGCAGCGCGCCGTTGACGGCGAGCGCGAGGTGGTCGGACGGGCGGACAGTTGCCGCGAGGACGATGTTCGCGCCGCGGCCCCCGCGTGAGTTGGCGAAGTCCACCTCCTCGCCGGCGAATCCCGAAAGGGCGATCGCGGAGACGACGCCCGACGGCGCGAACTGGATGTTGAACAGGAGCTGGCGGCGCGGGATGTCCTTCGTCCCGCTTCGGACCCGGTCGAAGGCGAGGCGAAAGCGGGACGTCGAGTTCCACCGGCCGTCGACCTCGATTCCGCCGGAAACGTCGCGGAAGATCAGGTTGTGACCGGTATCGGCGGAGTACTCCGCCTGCAGGAACCGGCGGAAGCGGTTGAACAGGCCCTTCGGCCGGGTGGTGTAACCGCTTTCCAGGTAGTTGCGCCGGTAGCCCACCTGCGGCACGAAGCCGTCCTCGGCGCGGAACCCGTCGCCGAAATCCTGGTATTCGGTGAACCAGTCGAACCGCGGGTCGTTGTGCTGGTACCAGACGTCCGCGCCGTGCGAATCGAGCTTCCGGCCGGTCCACTCGGGCGTCAGATCCGGCCGGTCCGGCGTCTTCGTGTTGCTGAGCAGAAACTGCCCGGTGACCGTCTCGTGATCGTTCGGCCGCCACTGGAAGTCCGGGCCGTACACGCGATTGTAGGCGCCGCCCGAGATCTCGCGGTCCGTCGCGAGAAAGCTCACGAACGACGTGCCGATGTTGTGGCGCGCCCGGCCGATTCCGACGAAGGAGCGGAAGTCCTGGTCGGCGAAGTCGGACCCGTTGGGCCCCGGCAGGATGACGCTTCCGCCGCCCCGGTCTTCGGCGACGAGCACGGTGTATCCGGTCTCGCCCATCTTGCCCGTTGCCCGGGCGCCCCAGCGGGGGGACGTGATGCTGCGCGTGTACACGGCGGGGATAGGCGTCGAGAAGAGGTTGATCTCCTCCAGGAAGAAAGGCCGCTTCTCCGGGAAGTTCAGGGCGAAGCGCTCGTTGACTCCGATCTGCGCGACGTCGGACTCCACCTGCGAAAAATCGGGATTGATCGTCGCGTCGATCGCGGTGGTCGCGTTCGGGTTCCACTTCGCGTCCACGCCGCCGTCGCCGCGGGCCGGCTTGTTGAGTAGGGGCGAGCCGGGCTCGCCCCGCGGGACGCCCTCCTCCTTGAAGGTCGCGTACGGCGCGACGACGAGATGGCCTCCCGACGGCAGGCCCGAGAGGCCGAGCAGAGGCGCGCAGTGGCAGAGGAAGCAACTCGATCCCCTCGGCAGCCGCGACGTGAAGAACTGGTAGCGGAATTCCCGCGGGTAGTTGCGGTAGAGCATGATCGCCCAGGTCTGCGGATCGCCCCTGGGATAGCGCAGCGACGAAAAGGGCACGCGCATCTCGAGGACCCACCCGGTCGCGGTGATCTTCGCGGCCGAATCCCAGTAGAGGTCGGGCGAGCTGTCCTCCCCCGAGAAGTCGTCGCTGACCGCGTCGTACTGGATTCCGCGGGGATTGACGAGAAGGAGAAGGCCGCTGCGTCCGTCGTTGCGCGGGTTGATGATGATCCCGCCGTAGTCGAGGGAGCCGCCGATCTGATCCCGGTCCGCGTAGGGAGCCCGGATCCTGGAGGGGTCGGGGTCGGCAAATTCGAAGGCGGCGTAGAAGAACCGGTCGTCATACGTCAGGTACCCGACGTTCTTGACCTTCGCGGGAAGGCTATCGCCCGGGTTCGTCTCGAACCACGTCTCGATGGGCGCGGCGTTCTTCCAGCCCGGATCGGAGAGGTCGGCGTCGATCGTGATCGGGCCGTCCGTCCGGGTGATGTGGATCGGCTCGCCTTGCTGGGCGTGGAGCGCGGTCGTCGCCAGCCAGAGGGCGAGGAGATACAAAAGAATCAGCAGAACGAGCTTCCGGCTCGCGGTCCGGGTCCCCACTACCGCTGTTAGACGTCCGGAAACCGTCAAGGTTAGGGAAGGTACGAATCAATTCGTAGGAAGTTTTGCGGAAGGAGAGTCCCTCTCGCCCGGCGCCCGGACGCCGTACGGCCCGGGCTGTCCTTGCGATCGCCTTCCGTGATGAGTTCCGCCCCTCACCCCGGCCCTCTCCCCCGGCGCGCGGGGAGAGGGAGCAGAAGGCAGAAGGGAGCAGAGGTCGCGTTTACCTCATCGCCTCCATCGGGGAGAGACGCGCCGCTCTCACGGCGGGATACATGCCGAACGTCATGGCCAGAAGGAGCGCGATGGCCCAGGCGACCACCAGGCCCACCGGGTTGACGACGAGCCCGTAGGGGAAGCTCGCCGACAGGGCCTTACAGACGCCGGCGCCGAAGAAGGTCCCGAGGGTCGCTCCGATCGCCGCGAGCACGCAGGCCTCGAGGAGAAACTGGATCAGGATCTCGGAGTCCGACGCCCCCATCGCCTTGCGCAAGCCGATCTCGAATCGCCGGTCCGAGAACGAGATCATCATCACGGACAGCACGCCGACCCCGCCGACGAGCAGGACAGTCGCGGCGAGGCTCATCAGGACGACCTTCCATCCGAAGATCTGGTTCAGGAACTGCTGGTAGGAGCGCGCGAGCTCGGCTTCGAGATCCTTCACCTCGATGTCCTCGATTCCGTGGTGGGCCTGCCGCGCGCGGCCGACCATCACAGTCGAGAGCTCGCCCAGGTCCCGCTTGCTCTTGAGCTTTATGGAGAGCTGCGTGAGCTTGTGCTCGGAATCGATACGGTCCATGTAGGTTTCGAGAGGGACCGAGATGCCGTTGGCGTCCTGCCAGTTCTCATCCGAAAAGATCTGCCCTTTCGCCTGCACGCCGACGACGCGGAAGGGGATGCCCTCGACTAAGACGTCCCGGCCCACCGGGTCGGAGCCGCCGAAGAGCTTCGAGGCGAGGGTCGCCCCGACGACGGCGACGGTCGAGCGCCGCCGCTGGTCGTCTTCGGTCAGCCCGCGGCCGAGCCCGATCGGCCGGTTCATCCACTTGCCGTAGTCGAAAGCGACGCCGTTGACGAAGATCCTCTCGGTGCCGCCCGAGATCCGCGTCGCCGAGCGCTTCGACGCCCGCGGGATGAAAGCGAGCACCTTGTCGTTGGGCGCGGTCAGCCGCGGGAGATCCTCATAGCGCATTCCGGGGCTCATCGCGAAGCGCTTCTGGTCCTCGGTCGTCTCCGGCGATTTCGGAACGACCATCAGAGTTCCGTCCCAGCTCATCCCCGAGAAGCCGGTCGAAATCTTGTCCATGATCCCGTCCATCACCGACGTCATGACGACGAGGGCGAAGACTCCGAGCATGAGAAGCGTCAGCGTGAGGATCGAGCGGAGCTTGTGAGCCCAGAGCTCGATCAAGCCGCCCCGGACCACTTCTCCGTAGAGGGCAAGGTGCGCCGGAATCGAAAGGCCGGCGGCATGCGTCTCGCGCGCGGGCGCGGAGTCCGGGATGGCGGCGCCCGCCACGGCCCGCTCGCTACTCATAGCGCAGCGCCTCCATGGGGGACAGCCGGCTCGCCTTGAACGCGGGAAAGAGCGCGAAGACGAACCCGAACACCGCCGCCAGCCCGTAGGCCGCGACGAAGCTCTTCGCGTCCACGTGGAGCGGAACGCCGATCGAGTACGTGATGATCTTGGAGAATCCGACGCCCATGAGGAGCCCGACGAGGGACCCCGTCCCGGTGAGCAGGAGCGCTTCGGTCATGAAGTCCTTGAAGACCTCGCGGCCGGATGCGCCAATGGCCATCTTGACGCCGACCTCTCGGATGCGCTCCTTCAGCGTCGCCATCTGGATGTTGACGTTCACCATGCCGCCGCCGATGAGCGACAGCACGCCGGAGAGCATGAAGATGATGTTGTAAGCGTCGCTCTGGCTCTGCTCTTTCTTCACTCGCGCCGCGACGTCGTCCAGGCGGAAGTCGTCCTGCTGGCGGTGGTTGGCCTTGAGCATCGAGCCCAGGCTCTTCGAGAACATCGCCATCGCGTCGAAATCGCGGATGCGGAACGTCACGCGGTCCGCGCGCCGGTACTGGTCTCCCTCGAAGCGCCGCGTGACGAGGCTCGTGGGCACCGCGATGATCCGGTTGCGGCGGCGGAACATGTTCCGGTTCGACTTTCGAAAGTGGAAGACGCGCTCGCTCAGGATGCCGACCACCGTCACCGGCACGTCTCCGATCCGGATGGTCCGGCCGATCGCATCGCCGTTGGGAAAGAACACCCCGAGCGGCTCGGTGCCGAGGATCACCACGGGCGCTCCCGCCGCGTAATCCTCCGGCGTGAAGGCGCGCCCGCGCGCGACCTCGTAGCCGTCCGTGGCGAGAAAGTCTCCGCCGATGCCGCGGATGTCCCGCTCCTGGTCGGCGTAAGGCGAACGCACGCGCGCCCGGGCGAACTTCTGCACGGCGACGCCGCTGACGGCCTTCGGGTTCAGCGTCCGGCCTTCCTCGGCGTCGGCGTTTCGCAGCCCGAGGTTAGCCATCTGGAGCGCCGTCGGGCTGCCCTCCTTCACGACCGCGGACGGCTGAACGTTTAACTTATCGAGGCCGCCCATCTTGATGTAGAGCTGTTTCGAGCGCTGGCGCATGCTGTCGGTGATCGAGAATCCGCCGAGAACCGAAGCGACGCCGAGCATGACCCCGAGCGACTGGAGCGTCGAACGGCCGAGGTTCTCGCGCATTTCCGCCCAGGCGTTGCGGACGCGCTCCGTGAGCTTGCCGGTGGCCACGAAGAGCTCCTACGCGACCTGCTCGGCCGTCGCGATCAGGCCGTCGTGGATCTCGACCTGGCGGCTTGCCATCTTCGCGATCGCGAGGTCGTGCGTGACGATGATGATGGTGTTGCCCTGCCCGTGGAGCTCGGTGAAGAGCTCGAGCACTTCGTGGCCCGTCTTTGAATCGAGCGCGCCCGTGGGCTCGTCGGCGAGGAGAAGCGCCGGCCGGTTCGCGAGCGCCCGCGCGACCGCGACACGCTGCCGCTGTCCGCCCGAGAGGACCGAGGGAAGGCGGTCCGCCTTCTCGGCGATGCCGACCTTCTCGAGCAGCTCGAGCGCGCGCTGCTTGCGCTCCTTGCGCGGGACGCCCGCGTACAGCATCGGGAGCTCGACGTTGCGCCGCACGGAGGCCTTGGGCAGCAGGTTGTACTGCTGGAAGACGAAGCCGATCTTCTCGTTTCGCAACTGGGCGAGCTCGATCCCCGAGAGTCCCTCGACGCGCCGCCCGTCCAGGGAGTATTTCCCTGAGGGCGGCAGGTCGAGGCAGCCGAGGATCGCCATCAGAGTCGATTTGCCCGACCCGGAAGGCCCGATGAGCGCGACGAACTCGCCGCGCTCGACCTCGAGGTCGATGCCGCGCAGGGCATGCACGGCGACGCCGTTGGTGCCATAGGTCTTCGTCAGGTCGGAGGTCTGGATTATGTTCATGTTGAGTGTCGAGCGTTAGGCGTCAAGCGTAAGCGTCGGCTGACAGCTGACAGCTTCCTCAGTCGTTATCGTCGTCCTTCTCGACCTTCTTCTTCGACGGGTCTTCCAGCGCGACCTGCTGGCCCGGCGTCAGTCCCGCCAGGACCTCGACGCGCTCGAGCGTCGCGATGCCGGCGGAGACGGGGACGGCGTCGAAATACTCCTTCCAGTGGTCCGAGAGCCAGATGAACTTGTTGCGGCCGCTCAAGGCCTCCTTCGCGGCCGAGAGCTGCTGGGGCTTCAGTCCGGACTTCAGGCGATAGGCGACCGTCTTGCCGTCCTTCTTCTGCAGGGCCTCGAGGGGGATCGAGACGGCGTGATCGCGCTTCTCTCCGAGGATCTCGACGTTCGCGCTCATCCCCGTCTTGAAGAACTCTCCGAGCTCGTCCAGGGCGACCTCGACTTCGAAGACCTTGATCTTCTCGACGAGCTTGGCGGCCGGCGCCACGAAGCGGACCTTCCCCGTGAAGACCTTCTGCGGATACGCGTCGAGCGTGATCCGCACGGGCTGGCCGACGTGGACCTTCGCGATGTCGACTTCGTTCAGGTTGACCCGGATCAAGAGCGACTTCAGATCCGCGACCGTGAAGAGCACGGTTCCCGCGTTGAAGGAAGAGACGCCCGAGGTCACGGTCTCGCCGAGCTCGACGCCCTTCTTGATGACGACGCCGCTCATCGGCGCCGTGACGCGCGCCTTCTGCGACGCCGCGTTGCCGGAGATCGGAATGCCGCGGTCCTCGACGATCTGGTAACGCATCCTGGCCGCGCGAAGGGCTTCGACCGCCTGGTCGTGCCGGTTGGAGACTTCCTTGAAGCCGTCCTTGCCCAGAAGGCCCTGGTCGAAGAGCGCCTTCTGCGTCGCGAACTCCCGGTCCGCGTCCTTCAGCTTGAGCTCCGCCGAAGTCAGGCCGGCCTGCGTGTCGGAGAGCGACTGCGCCTGGTTCACGTCGGGCTCGATCTCGGCCAGCATGTCGCCGATCTTCACGACGGCGCCGTCCCGGACCCGAAGCGACATCACGCGCCCCGAGACGGCGGACTTGACGTCCACCTTGGTCTCGGGGTCCACGACCCCGACTTCCCGGACGCTCACCTGGAGATTCTCCGCCTGGACCTTCCCGAGGCGGAACGGGCCGCTCTGGTTCTTCGGGTCGGGTTTCTCGCGTCCGCGGGCCGCGATCACCCCCGCCGCCGCCAGGAGGACGGCGATCACTCCGACCCAGATAAAACGCTTTTTTTTCTTGGTCATGGCTTCCTCAGACTGGGGTTCGAATTGCCGGGGGCACGGTCAAATACGCAGTCTTCGGCCGAATGTTCGCATTTCCGCCGCGTGCTCTCGGTTTTCGAGGCGTCCGGCGTTCCCCCGGGGCCGTCCAGGGCATGACGGGACGCTCCTTCCTCGCCTTTCGCCGTTCGCCTTCCGCGTTCCCGCTTGCCCTGGCATCCGACGCGACAAAATACGAGCATGACCCCTCGCGCGGAGAGGCTTCTCGCGGAGCTGCGGGCGCACGCTCCGGCCGACGAGCGCGAACGGGGCTCGCTCGACCGGATCCGCGAGTTCGTCGCCTCCTCCGAGGATCCCTTCTCCCGCGAAAACCCGGCGGGGCACGTCACCGGCAGCGCGATCGTGGCGAGGCCGGACGGCTCGGCCTTCCTCCTGATTCACCATCGCAAGATGGAGCGCTGGCTGCAGCCGGGCGGCCACTCGGATCCCGAGGACGCCACGGTGTTCGACACCGCGTTGCGCGAAGTGCGCGAGGAGACGGGCGCCGACGCCCTGGTCGCGGGAAACGCCGGACGCGTCCTCGACGTGGACGTCCATCCGATCCCGGCGCGCGGTTCCGAGCCCGCGCACTTTCACTTCGACCTGCGCTATCTCGTCGTCTTTCAGGGCGACGCGGGCCCCGGGGAGCCGCAGGAAATCAGCGGGATCGCGTGGTTCTCGCTCGAGGAAGCGCTCGTCGCCGGCGTGGACGAGTCGCTCGCCCGGACGTTGAGAAAGGCGGCGGCGAGCCTGAAGAACGGGTCTTAGTTTATCGGGCCCGGGAGACTTCCGCTCGCCTCGCGCCCGGCTCCGCCCCGCGCTTCATCGGGCTCATCGCGCGACGGCCGTGCCCGACTCCCTGGCGGCCAGGAACTCGACGGCTTTCGCGACGACCGCGGGGTCGTGCACGAGGCGCCGGTGGCCGAGCCCCTGAGTCGGAACGATCGATCCGTTGGGCCACGCGGTGGCGATCGCGGCGCCGTCGCGGAAGGGAACCTCGCCGTCCGACTCGTCGTGAAAGACGAGAAGCGGAACGGAGAGACGGCGGGCAGCGGCGAGCACGTCGAACTCCGGCCACCGCAGTCCGAACTCGCGCACGAGGTTCGCTTCCATTCGCTCGCGCACGCCGGGCGCGATGCCGACGATTTCGGCGAAGCGGCGCGTGTAGCCGGCGGGGTCGGCGGCGGGAGCCAGAAGGACCACTCTGTCGCTGCGCACGCCGCGTCCGAGCGCGAGCGTCGCGGCGGCACCGCCGAGAGAATGCCCGATGACCCCGGCGAAGGGCCCGTAGACCCGGTGCGCGGCCTCGATCGAGAAGAGAAACTCCGGCAGGGACGACAATCTCCCTCCGGTCGCTCCGTGGCCGGGCGCGTCGAAGGCGACGACGGAGAACCCCGCGTCGACGAGGGGATGGACGAACGATCCGAGCCGGCCGGCGCGGCTGCCCCAGCCGTGCACCAGAAGGACGGCCGGCCCGGCGCCCCACGTCCACGCCGAGACCGGAGCACCGCGGACGGGAAACGAAAGGCGCCGCCCTTCGTCCAGGATCGCGCTTTCGCCGTCCCACGGCTTGTGCCCGGGAGGCCGCCGGAAGAGCGCCAGGGCCGCGCGGGCTGCCAGAGGAGGAGCGAGCGCGCCCAGGGTCCGCATCCCGAGCCGCACGGCGGCGAGCCGCCGGCTGGCGCGAGAGGACGGCTGCGGCGCCGGCATCAGGCGCTCCTTCGGGCGCGGCTGGCCATCAACAGAGTCTCGAATCCGGCTCGGGCCCGGTCGGCCGCGCGCGGATCGCGCAGGAGCCGCGCGGCGTGGTGATACCCGAGCATGACCGCGTAGAGATCGTGCGCGATCTGATCGGGATCGAGGTTGCCGGCGAAGTGTCCTTCCGAGATCCCGGTCGAGGCGACCCGCGCGATCACCTCGAGCCATTCCTTCTGAAGGGCGACGAGCCGGTCGCGGACCGGCCCCGGCCGGTCGTCGAGCTCGACCGCCGCCGTGACGAAGAGGCAGCCGCCCGGAAGCCCCGCCGTTTTCGTCCAGTCCAGCCAACGCTCGAAGAGAGCGCGCAGACGCGGCTCGCCGCGGGGAGCCGCGAGGGCGGGTCGGACCACGATGGAAACGAAGAGCGACGCCGCCCGGTCGAGCACCTGCGACTGGAGCGTTTCCTTCGAGTGGAAGTGGGCGAAGAGGCCGCTCTTCGACATCTCCAGGTCTGTCGCGAGCCGTCCGATCGAAAGCCCGGAAAGCCCGACCTCGCTCGCCAGCCGCATCGCGTGGTCGAGGATCACGTCGCGGGTCTGCTCGCCTTTTCCCATCCCGACAATAAAAGCACGAACGTTCGTTACCTGTCAAGGGGACCCGGTGGACGGGCGCCGTCACCGGCCGCCTGCAGCCAATCTTCCACCCGCAAATGTGTCCACCATGTCTCCGAACGCCTGTTCACCATCTGTCCGGGCTGAACAGACGGCAGGGTGAGTGGTCCGCCTCTGGTGATTCAGAAAGGCGGAAGCAAAAAGGGACTGCCTCTCACTCGAGCCCTCTCCCCGCGCCCGGGTAGGGAGGGAGGAAGAGCCGATCCCGTCCCCTAAACCTTCTTCCTCTTCCACCGCCCGCTTCGGAACGCGATCGAGCCCACGACCGCCACGGTCGAGAACGCGATCGCGATCGCCCAGAAGACGCCCTGCGGACCGAAGCCGAAACCCTTCGCCAGGGTGTACGCGAGCGGGATCTCGAACAGCCAGAAGCAGAAGAGATTGATGATCGTCGGCGTGAACGTGTCGCCGGCGCCGTTGAACGCCTGCACCATCACCATGCCGTACGCGTAGAAGACGAACCCGTAGGCGACGGTGCGCAGGCACGCGACCGCGATCGGGACCACGGCGGGATCTGTCGTGAAGAGCTCGATCAGCGGCCGCGTCAGAAGGATGAAGACGAGCCCCACCGATCCCAGAAAGATCATGTTGTAGAAGCCGGCGATCCAGACCGCCTTCTCCGCCCGCTCCGGCTTTCCGGCGCCGAGGCTCTGCCCGACCATCGTCGCGGCGGCGTTCGCCATCCCCCACGACGGCAGCAGGGCGAACACGAGCACGCGAATCGCGATCGTGTATCCCGCGAGAGCCGCGCTTCCGAAGGACGACAGGATCCGGACGAGGCCGATCCAGCTCGCCGTCCCGATCGACACCTGCAGGATCGCGTTGCCGGAAAGCCGCAGCATGCGCAGCATCACGCGGGGGTCGATGACGAGATGCCGCCTCGCGATGACGATCCTCCGATGCCCGCCGAAGAGCGTGAAGACCTGGACCAGCACGCCGATGCCCCGCCCGCACGTCGTGGCCACCGCGGCGCCCTGGACTCCCAGCGCGGGAAAGGGGCCGAGCCCGAAGATCAGGCACGGGTCGAGGATGAGGTTGATCACGTTGGCCAGCCAGAGAACGCGCATCGCGATCGCCGCGTCGCCCGCTCCCCGGAAGATCGCATTGATCAGGAAGAGGAGAAGGATGACGACGTTGCCTCCGAGCATCACGCGCGTGAATCCCGAGCCGCTCGCCACGATCGAAGGCGAGGCTCCCATCGTGGACAGCAGCTTCGGCGCGAAGACCGCCCCGAAAATGCCGATCGGCACCGCGATGGAAATGCCGAGCGCGACGGCCTGCACCGCGGCGGAGGACGCGCCCTCGGGATCCTTCTCGCCGGTGCGCCGGGCGACCGTCGCCATCGCCGCCATCGAGAGGCCGATCGCGACGGCGTAGATCAGCGCCAGCATCGATTCGGTGATGCCGACCGTGGCGACGGCGTCCGGCCCGAGCTTCGACACCCAGAAGACGTCGACCACCGCGAAGACGGACTCGAGCACCATCTCGAGCACCATCGGAATCGCGAGGAGAAGGATCGCGCGGCCGATCGGCCCGGTCGTATAGTCGCGGCGGGATCCCTTCAGAGCCTCGCCGATGGTCGCCCAGAATTTCTCGGGCGGGGCGACCGCCGCGACGGCTGGCGAAGAATCGAGGACGTCGCTCATCAGGTGTCTCTCGGAAGTGCGCGATGCTAACCCGAAGAGCGTTGTCAGCGAGGAGGTGAAACGAAGAGTTCTCCTCCCTCAGATCCCTCTGCTCCCTCTGCTCCCTCTCCCCGCGCGCCGGGGGAGAGGGCGGGGTGAGGGGCGGCAGTCATTGCGGAAGGCGACCCC
>JALYUA010000121.1 GCA_030854005.1 Acidobacteriota bacterium | reverse complement strand
GTGGGGGGCCGGTGTCGGGACAGGCGCCGGGGTCGAGGCGGCCGGACCTCGGGTCGGGGTCGGGGGGGCCGGGGCGCCCGCCGCCGGACGCTCAGGGGCCCGGGACGGGACGGGGGACGGGGTCTGCGCCGCGGCGTGTCCACCCGCGATGGCGGCCGCGAGAAGGCCGGGGAAGATCCAGCGCGGAAACGATCTCAAACCGGGGGCACTCCGCCAGAGAGGAGAGCCGAACTGCCCGCCACCTGGCCCTGCCACGCGCTGTCGGCCTCCGGAGCGAGACTCCATGCACACATCGAGATGTTTGTCCAAACGAGGGGGGAGCTTACCTTCTTCCGCATTTTCGAGGAACCCGACCGCTCGCGGCGCCGAAGACCCGGGGACGCCGATCAGTCCTGGACGATCGGCTCCGGTTCGCGAGCGATCACCGTCAGGCCGGCGGGACCGACACGGACTTCGATGGCGTCGAGCTTTTCCTCGCGCGACTGGATCAGGAGCTCCGACACGGGGTCCTCGAGATACTTCTGGATCGAGCGCCGCAGCGGCCGCGCGCCCATGTTGGGATCGTCCCCGCTCTGCTCCAGAAGCCATTGAACCGCCGCGTCGTCGACGTCGATGCTCGCGCCCTTGGAAGCGATCGTGGTGTTCACGTCGTCGATCAGGAGGCGGCAGATCCTCGTGAGCTCCTCGCGGCCGAGCGGATGAAACACGATCGTCTCGTCGATCCGGTTGATGAACTCGGGCGAGAAGTCGCGTTTCAGCTCCTTCAAGACCAGGTCCTCGATCTCGCGGCTGTTCTGGATCTCCTTCGTCCCGCCGAAGCCGAGCCTCGTCCGGTTCACCAGGTATTTCGTCCCGATGTTGGACGTCATGATGATCAGGGTGTTCTTGAAGTCGACCACGTTGCCGTAAGCGTCCGTCAGGATCCCGTCCTCCAGGATCTGCAGGAGCAGGTTCGCGATGTCCGGGTGCGCTTTCTCGATCTCGTCGAACAGGATCACGCTGTAGGGATTCCGACGGATGCGCTCGGTGAGTTGGCCGCCCTCCTCGTGCCCGACGTAGCCCGGGGGCGAGCCGATCAGCTTCGAGACGGCGTGCTTTTCCATGTATTCGGACATGTCGAAGCGGACGAGAGATTTCGGGTTCTCGAAGAGGAACTCCGCGAGGCGCCGGGCGACCTCGGTCTTCCCGACGCCCGAAGGGCCGAGGAAGATGAAGGAGCCCATCGGCCGGTTCGGATTGTTGACGCCCAGGCGGGAGCGCCGGATCGCCTTGGAGACGCCGATGATCGCGGCCTCCTGGCCCACGATCCGGCGGCGGAGCGCATCCTCCATGTGGAGCAGCTTTTCCGCCTCTTCCATCTCGAGGGAGGCGACCGGGATGCCCGTCCAGGAGGAGATGATCTCCTCGATGTCGCGGCGGGTGACCTCCTGAGTCGCCTCACTGCGCTCCGCGGTCTGCGCCTTGGTCCGCTCGATCTCTTCCTTCAGCTCGATCTCGCGCTCCCGGAGAAAAACCGCCTTCTCGAAGTCCTTGTCGGAGATCGCCTTCTTCATCTCCTTGACGATCTGGCGGGTCTCGACCTCGAGCTTGCGGAGATTCTGGGTGTCGGCGACCCGTTTCAATTTCACCTTCGCACCGGCTTCGTCGAGCAGGTCGATGGCCTTGTCCGGGAAGAAACGGTCCGTGATGTACCGGTTGGACTGGTAGACCGCCGTCTTGATCGCCTCGGCGGAATAGCGGACCTTGTGGAACTGCTCATACCGGTCCTTGACGCCCTCGAGGATCTCGAACGTCTCGTCCTCCGACGGCGCCGTCACGTTGATCGCCTGGAACCGTCGCAGGAGGGAACGGTCCTTCTCGATGTACTTGCGGTATTCCTTCAGGGTCGTCGCCCCGACACAGGAGACCTCGCCCCGCGAGAGCGCGGGCTTCAGGATGTTGGCGGCGTCGAGGGAGCCCTCGGCGGACCCCGCCCCGATCAGGGAGTGGATCTCGTCGATGAAGATGATGAGATCCGGGTTCTCCCGCAGCTCGCGAATGATCCCCTTCAGGCGCTCCTCGAACTGGCCGCGATATTTGGTGCCGGCGACGATCAGGGAGAGATCGAGAGCGAGAATCTTCTTCTGCGCGAGAAACATCGGAACGGCGCCCTCGACGATCCGCGTCGCGAGGCCCTCGACGATCGCCGTCTTCCCGACGCCCGGCTCGCCTAAGAGGATCGGATTGTTCTTCGTGCGCCGGGAGAGAATCTGGATGATCCGCTCGACTTCCTTCTCGCGGCCGATCAGCGGGTCGAAGCCGCCGCCCGTCGCGAGGGAGGTCAGGTCCCGGCTGTACTCCGCGAGGAAAGGTAGCTCCTTCTTCTGCTTGGAGACCTCGCGCTCCTTGATGAGCGAGATGGTCTCCTCCCGGACGCCGTAGAGGTTGAACCCACGCGCGGTCAGGAGCCGGCCGGCGACGCAGCCGTCCACCCGGAGCAGGCCGATCAGGAGGTGCTCGGTCCCGACGTACGGGTGCATCATCGACTCGGCCTCGTGGGAAGCGTAGGCGAGAATTTTCTTGGACTCTTCGGAGAGGGGAAGCTCGGCGGTCGAGGAGATGCGCTCGACGAAGATCCGGTCCCCTTCGATCTCCCGGCGGACCTCCTCCGGCTTCACGTTGAAGCGCGAGAAGATCTCCTTGATGATGTCCTCGCCCTCCCGGAGGATGCCGAGGAGGAGATGCTCCGACTCGATGACCTTGGAGCCCAGCTTGGAAGCTTCGTACCGGGCGAAGAAGAGGGCGCGCCGCGCCTTCTCGTTGTACTTCTCAAACATCGGAGCCCCTTGGAAACGAAGTACGACTCAGTTCAGCGACCCTCGACCTGAGAAACCCGGCGCAGGAGAGATCCCCTCCCGCGACATCAAGTAGATTTTATCACAGCGATTTGCGAGATCCGGGTTGTGCGTCACGAGAATCGTCGTCATGCCGCGCTCGCGATGAAGCTCCTCGAGCAGCGCGAAGACCCCGGCGGCCGATTCGGCGTCGAGATTGCCAGTCGGCTCGTCCGCCAGAAGGAGGCCGGGGCCTCTCGCCAGAGCCCGGGCGATGGCGACCCGCTGCTGCTCGCCGCCGGAGAGCGCGCGAGGCCGATGATGGCCCCGATCGCCGAGACCGACGCGATCGAGCAGCTCCGCCGCGCCCCGGGCGGCCTCCGCCGCTCCCATCCCGGCGATCCGCAGGGGAAACGCCACGTTCTCCGCCGCGGTGAACTCCGGCAGCAGATGGTGGAACTGGAAGACGAATCCGATCCGCTCGTTGCGGAACCGGGCGCGTTCGCGCGGGCCGAGCTCCTCGAGGCTGTGTCCGAAGATCTCGACGCGTCCCGAGTCCGACCGGTCGATTCCGCCGAGCAGGTGCAGCAGCGTCGACTTGCCGACGCCCGACGGGCCCATGACGGCCGCGAACTCCGAAGCCGCGACGTCGAGCGAGAGGTTCGTGAACACCGTGACCGGGGCGCCTTCGCCCTCGTACACCTTCGAAAGGCTCTCCGCGTGAATGGCGAGCATCGGGGAAACTCAGAGGACGCGGCCGACGCCGCCGGCCGGGGGCCAGCTCGCGCGCGGGAGCCGACTCATCGCGACAGCCTCACGGCTTCCCCGGGCGCCAGGCGCGCCGCCGCGCGGGCGGGCAGGAGGGCGGCCAGGATCGCAGTCGCGAACGCGAAGACGGCCACGGTCGCGACCTCGAACGGGTGCACCGCGAAGGGAACGTGCGAGAGCAGGTACACATCTCCCGGGAGAGGCACGAGGCGGAACCGGTCGAGAACAAGCGACGCGACGACGCCCACGAGCACGCCCCCGAGGGTCCCGGCCGCGCCGATCGCCGCGCCGAGCGTCAGGTAGATCCGCGCCAGAGAGGAAGGCGGGGCGCCGAGTGAGGTGAGGACTCCCAGGTCGCGCTTTTTCTCGACGACGAGGAGCGCGATGTTGGAAACGATGTTGAGCGCCGCGACCACGATCACCAGAGCGACCGTCGCGAAGATGACGACTTTTTCCAGGCGCAGCGCGAACGCGAGCGGGGCGTTCAAGTCCCGCCAGGTCTGCACGCGGTAACCCGCCGGCAGCGCGGCGCGCACGCTCGCGGCGGCGCGATCCGCGGCGGAGGCGTCGTTCAACCGCGCCTCCCACGCCCGCGCGCCGGTGGCGATGCCCGAGAGGAGCCGCGCGGTGGCCTCGGGCAGCTCGATGTCCGCGGGCTTCTCGACGAGGCTGCCGCGGCGGATGTCGCGGACCCGGACGGCCACGGCGATCGGGACGGGACCGATGGGCGAGAGCCTCGTGCGGGACGAGAGGAGGCGAAGGACGCTCCCCCGCTCCGACCCGGTGCGTCCCGCGACGGACGCGGCGAGCCGCGCCGGCGGATAGCCGTCTCCGGAATCCGCGAGCGAGCCCGCGGCGGCGTTCTTGAATCGCACCGGAAGCGTGGTCCGCGAGGCCGCATCCGAAAGCCAGCCGCGCCCCTCGATCGAAGGCTGCGTCGAGACGACTCCGGGCACCGAGGCGAGAACGCGGGAGACGAGATCGGCGTCGCGCAGCCGGTCGCCTCGCTCCGGCGAAACGACGAGGTGGGGGCTCCGGTCAGACATCTGCGTTCGAATGCGATCCTGGAATCCCGAGAGAAGGGACAACGACAGAACGAGGGCCGCGACGCCGACGCCGAGCCCCACGATCGAAATGGTCGAAATCAGCGCGACGTGGGCGCTCCGCCGCGAGGTCGCCAGATAGCGCAGAGCGACGAAAGACTCGTATTTCACGCGAATCGCGTCCCTTCGCGGCGGACTTCTTTCGATTCCCGA